>JAJEAQ010000083.1 GCA_022822685.1 Trichodesmium sp. jk18x7bins.61 | reverse complement strand
GCTAAATTACAATGAACAGGAATCTAAACTTTGAGCTTGCCCATCTGTTTGAGGCAAATGCAAACCACACTCCTGCTTAAGACCATTAAAACGAGTATCCCGTTCGTTCTCATCTTCAGCAGTGAGAGGACGACTAGAATGCCAATCTCCCACAGTAGTGTAGCCCAAATCGAAAAATGGATGATAGGGCAAATCATAAGCCGTCAAATATTGGTAGATATCTCTAGCATTCCAACTTAGTATGGGCAAAATTTTATATGTGCCTGATTGTTTACCCACACGATTCAGGCTTTGGCGGTGCTGAGTTTGATCTCTCCTTAAACCAGCTAGCCAAGCTGTAGCCTCTAACTCCCTTAAAGCTCTATCCATAGGTTCAACCTTCCGGATTGTGTCATAGCGGTTCAGGGAATCAACATTATTTTCAGCCCACAGTCTGCCATATATAGCTTCCATCCGAGCTGGACTAATATGAGATTGATATACTTTCAGATTCAAACTCAGTCGTTTTGTCAACTCCTCACCAAATCTATAAGTTTCGGCAGGCAAATATCCTGTATCAACCCAGATTACAGGAATATTAGGTACAACATTCGTCACCATGTGCAACATAACAGCAGCCTGGATACCAAAACTGGTACTCATAACTAGACCTTCGCCAAATGTTTCAGAGCCCCACTTGACCAAGGTATGAGCATCTGCTTGGCCTAGTTGCTGATTGACAACCTCCAAATCCAGTTCTGGTGAATATATTAAGTTTTTCTGGTTGTATTGTCTATCTGGCTTGATTGTAATTAAATTCTGTTGTGACATAGTGATTACCAATTATATTTAGTATATTAGGCTTTACGGTTTATAATACGCCACCAATAACCCTCAATGAGAGACTGTTTATACTGTTTTTCGGCTAGAGATTACCTCGTTTTACAGAAAGCTTTTTCTGTGCTATAATTGTTATCCTCAATACCTCACTTAAATAAAGAAATATCCAGAAAAGTGGCAGGTTCAATAGTTGATTTCGCTAAGACACACGGTGTCACAGTTATTGTGTTTGAGAATCTGTCTGGGTGGAAAGCTAAAGGAGGTAAAAAAGGGCGTTGCTTAGTAGGGGGATGAATTAGGCATCCGGACTTAGGAAATTTTCCCAGACTAGGGTTGTCTGAGCAAACAAATTCATCCCATAATTAACCAACGCCTAAAAAAGGCACAGCGAAAAGACAAGGCTTTCACTTATGGTGTCATTGTCAAATTATCAACCTTCTAGAAGATAGATGGCAGGAGCTAGGTGGAAAAGTAGTCAAAGTAAATCCATGCTACACAAGTAAACTTGCCTATGATGGTTCAGGTGTAGTTAAGCGAAGTCAAGTTAATTACACTCAAGCCACCTTTAGCAATGGCAAACGCTACAACGCTGACCTTAGAGCTTCATACAATATAGGTGCTAGATATTGGTATGCCGTGATTATGGGTGATACCAAATTTATTAGAGTTTGGTCCGCAGAAGCTTCCTCTCAAACACGCTCGTATCCTGGTTACGTTAGCTAGTCTTTGGAAATTGGCTAGTTAAAGTCTACAAGGAATCCCCAACTATAATCTCTGATGCGCGTTGGGGAGGATTCAACACCGGATTTATTGAGTATCAATTTTTTTTTGATCGACAACTACAAAAAAAAGACCAGCTTGGGAAAACTGGCCTTGATAAAAATAATATTCCGTTGTTATTTCTGTGAGATTAACCTGTGGCTGCACATTCCCAAGTTCGCAGCGACTAGCGGGTTATTTGTCTCACTTTTACTTATGTACTTATTGTAACAAACTATTGACTATTTTTTGGAAAAATTTTAATTAATTGGTAGGAAATCCATGATTCTCCTGTCAAGGAACTTCAGGTTCTGGGCAGAAAGACTACCGATTTTTCTAGGTGGTATGAATTTCCACGTTTTTGGGTTTACCCCACAACACCTGCTCCTGTTTATAAACAACCATGCCAGGTTTTGCCCCCTTGGGTTTATAAACAAACTTAGGCTGAGTATAAATCACCGGCACTATTTCACTTTGACGGGCACGACTATAAAATGCACTGATATCTGCAACAAATTGTAGGTCAACCTCCTCCGGAACAGCACCAGCATCCAGTCGCAACAAAACATGACTACCAGGAATCTCTTGAGTATGAAACCATAAATCATAATCTCCTGCCACTCGAAAAGTTAACAAGTCATTTTGACGGTTATTACGACCTACCAATAATTCAAATCCACTCGGAGTTTGATAACGATAAAATTCTGTATCTTTTCTATGATCTGAGTGATAATGTTCTGGGGCATTAAGATAACCTTGTTGAATCAACTCATCTCTAATCTCTTCCAGGGTACGTAAATCTTCTGGACTTCGGTAAGTATTTAACTGAGATAAAAAGGCTTCTACTTGTTCTAAATAGTCTATTTCCCCTTGAACTTCTGCTAAAAGTGGCTCAACTGCTATACGGGATCGTTTCAATTTTTGGTGCTTTTTATAGAGGCTTTGGGCATTTTGAACTGCATTTTTTTCTGGCTCTAACTTGAGCACCACAGGTTCTCCTGTTTCAAATTCAGGGAGGGCGATCGCTTTCATCCCTACTTGCCATTCTTGAAGGTTGGCCATCAGTAAATCAGCTTGCGAACGCAACAAATCAGCCCCATCTGACTGTTCTAAACGTTTTGCAAAAGTATCTGCTTTAAGCTGTAACTTAGCTATAATACTTTGAACTTTTTGACTAATTTGATGGTATAGTTGACTAAAGTTTTGCTGATTTAGCTGTTGAGTATAATAGCCATTCAATAATTCTTGAACTGTCTCAACAGATTCTATAGATTCCCAACCCATTACCGTATAACCTGTAGTTGTCCAACCGGGATGAAAGCTTGACTCATCCAAAGCTTTCAACCATTCCTGCCAAACTTGAAAGAATTGTTGCCAATCGTCAACATTAAGGTCGTCAGTAAATATTTGAGGGTTTAACCCTGAAGCTTTAATCATGCCCTGTACCAAAGCTTTACTAAGGCCACGATAATTTTTAATCAAATTTCGCCATAATACACCAGGTATTAAACTAATTCGTTCTTGCCATCGTTGTTGAGTTTCTTGCCAACTAGGAATAGAGTTAGTCAGAGATGGGGGAAGTTCGTAAGGTTGAGCAGTTTGAATTTGACGGACAGTAGACTGTTGACTATTGACTTGATGGGCACAGGTAACAATCAAATTATCCGAAGTCGTCAAGATAACGTTACTATATTTGGTCATAACTTCTACATAAAGATGCCACAAAGGTGCCTCTCCAGGACGTTTCGCAAATCTGAAGTCTATAACCCTTTCCCACGGAGAAACTTGAGCAATAGCTATTAAAGCCAAACCACCTAGTTGATGTCGTAGTTGTTGACTAAAAGTAAAAGTATCGGGGCTGGGAGGTGGAGGGTGACTCATGCATATGCGGGCAGCTTGAGGATGCCAACAAATATCTAGCCAACCTCGTTTTTTGACAGTTCTCAGAGCAATAGCAATGGTAAAGCGATCGCGTTGATATACCTGTTCTAACCTTGCCGGTAGCCATTTAGTCTGGAGTTCATAACAAGAAGCAATGAGAGTTGTATAATCAACAGGTTGCACAGTCAGGTTGAAGTTAAAATTCAAAATTACATTCCATATTAACACTCATGTGTGAAAGGACAAATCAGCTGACTAACATGGGGATAGATTATGCTAGGCAATTATTTTTTAAGCTAAAAAAAGATCTTGCTAAGTTTGATGTAGAAAAAGGGCAAGTAATTTTATTGCCTAAAAGTTGTGGAAGCAGGCGAACTAGAAAAAAACAACATCTAGCAACCGCCAAGACGGTTAGGACGCTAATCGCCAGACATACTCAATGGCATCTTGTCAGCAATCAAAATTTTCTAGATAGAACTCCGTTCCGCGTCAGCGGAACGTAACCACATTGGTTGGCCATTATTAGGCGATTCCTTCCTGGCTCGCTTTGCTACGCACATGAAACGCGAATCCCTATCTCTAAAATACTACTTCTATTCTCTTAACTAACTGCTCTGGCGACTGCTATAAATTTTTTTTGTGAAACTTAACAAAAGTTTGATAAAAAACAAATATTTAGTCGATATCAAGCTGACATTAGTGAATCGGCAATTAAGAGCTGATTTATAAAGTCAATATTAAGAGGCTGAGTACCTTGTAATATCAAATCCGCGGTTCATCGGTATAGTTAATTAGGAGTCAGTAGTCAGTAGTCAGTAGTCAGAATTCAGTAGGAAAGAGATCAGAGCAGATTTGGTAATTAGGTCGCTCGGACAATTTTTTATACCTAATTAAACGGATTTGATACTATACCAAATCCGGTTATGAAAGCGTAGCTCCTCCCGAATGAGGCAAAAGTACATTTTCCAAATTGTCTATAACCATACATACCTCTTGCCTGTTGCCTTTCCCTCTTAGGCTGTGGGCTAGTTTGACATTTTGTTACATAGCTTGATTTTTTAACGCTCACCTACTTACAAGAGTTTTATGATTTCTAGGTGCGTAGAGCCTAAATTGCTGAAAGCTTTGTCAGTTTTTGGTTTTAGCTCGGTTTATGAATCAGCTCTCAAACTTCTAAAAAACAGCCCAAGAAAAATTCAGATTAAACTCTCATAAATATGGGCAAATAATCCTGACTATTTCTAGGTTGGTTAGATTCCGAATCATGTCGTTTATTTTGTAGTAATAAACTAGCCTTAAACATATAGAAGTTAGTTGAATTCAGAGGCAACTTTTGGCATAAATTTTAGTATTAACTATTTCTAATATTAATTAGAGCAATTACAAAAAAAATGCTATAAAAGCGATCGCGTAGCTACATCCCTTCTGAAAAGATAGTTAAGGTAGGCATTTGAGTATTTTTGGAGATTTATACTACTTTTTCTGCTACAAATTGACCAGCCAAATGTGAATGTCAACTATAAAACAAAAATCAATCGTTGAACAAATATCACGGAAAAATGTCATCGTCAAATGTGTGATGCTGTTTATCAAAAACCTTGCGATAATTATGTTTTCTATTTCGGAATATTATTTGTTGGGGTGAATACTCGACATTTAGTAACTTTTGTTATTTTCATCGTTATTTTTTCCAGCATCAAATCGTAGAATTATTTTTTCAAAATGGTACTATCCCACTAATCTGTCATGGATGTTCAGCTCATCAATATTGGTTTTGGTAATATAGTTTCTGCTAATCGGGTGATTGCGATTGTTAGTCCAGAATCTGCCCCCATCAAACGGATGATTCATGACAGCAGGGAAAGAGGCCAATTAATTGATGCTACCTATGGTCGACGTACTAGAGCAGTTATTATCACAAATTATAATCATGTTATTCTTTTCCCAATTCAGCCTGAAACAGTAGCACATAGATTTGTATTTAACAATAAGTCTGACTAAAATCGTACTCATTAATTCTTGGTTTTGAAGAATCTGTTACAATCAAAAGTTTTATGATTCTGGTACTACGCTCAAAAACTATGCAAACTGCTAAATTAATTGTGATAACTGGTCCTAGTGGTGTAGGTAAGGGGACTTTAGTGCGCTCCCTACTCCAACATCATCCAGAATTAGTCTTGTCCACCTCTGTTACTACCCGCTCTCCTCGATTAGGAGAAGTAGAGGGAAAAAACTATTATTTTGTAGACCGTAATAAATTTCAACAGATGATAGAAAATTCAGAATTATTGGAATGGGCTGAATTTGCAGGTAATCTTTATGGAACACCACGCCTTCCCGTGATTGAAAACATTAAACAAGGAAAATCAGTGGTACTAGAAATTGAACTACAGGGGGCACGACAAATTCAACACAATTTCCCTGATGCTTTGCGTATATTTATTCTACCTCCTTCGATGACTGAGTTGGAAAAACGATTGTGGGGTAGGGCACAAGATTCCCATCAGGCGATCGCAAAACGTCTACAACGAGCCACTGAAGAAGTTAAAGCTGCAGGAGAGTTTGATGTACAAGTAGTGAATGATAATTTGGAAGTAGCTTGGCAAAATTTAGAGACAATATTGTTGAACTCGCTGCCCTCGTCTGTGTAACATTCAGTAAGAAAGGAAAAAGAAAAAAAGTCAAGTATTAATCTCAATCTCGCCTTCCTGCTTATTTCAAAGATATTGGGTTGAAATTCCTTTGAAATTGACTAACTTCGGTCTTACCTCTGACTTTTTCCTTTCTTTAACTGGAATTCAAAATGGAGTAAACATGATATGATTTACAAATGTTAATATTTACGATTTCACCAAATGTACAGTAACACTTTTTTTAATTTTCCTGTTTATACATTCATTCAGTTAACATTATTTTGGGCTATTGTCTTGGGAATAATTTTCAAAGATATGTTAGAGTACGCGCGACCTGTTCATGTAGC
>JAJEAQ010000637.1 GCA_022822685.1 Trichodesmium sp. jk18x7bins.61 | reverse complement strand
ACCAATAAAAGCAGCAACACTTGTTCCCGCTCCTACAATGGGAGCTGAACCGGAAGCAACTTCCTCTACATAAACACCTGGAGATAAATAAACCATTTTTAGGACTCCTAAATTTCAATTTACTAGATATTTTGAACTGGTTTGGAGGGCAATATCTTCCTCTGTTACTACCCCTCTTTCAATACTTATGGACTCGAAAACCTGTTCATCGTAACCTTTAGCAGAAATCTTTAAGGTGACTTCACGGGAACCAGAATCTGGGCTCTCTAACCCTAGTAAGGAATAATAACCGTCTTTGTCGCTCAAGGTACTTTCTCCACTATCTTGGATTTGTACTTTAGCATACTCAACCCCTAATTCTTCAGCAGTGATTCTCCCTTTGATGCCTGTGGGAAAAAGAAACAAGTCCGCGATCGCTGTGGCAATTTTCTCATCAGATAAACTAACCTCTACTGTTTGTTCTCCTGCTGTATATTTACCACCTATTGTAGGTGAAGATGCTGTGAGAGTATATTCACCTACAGGTAGGTTAGTAAAGTAAAAAGAACCATCAACAGCGCTAATTTTGCGATCAGGTCGTTCGCGCATTTTTTCCCACTGCGCACCGTATTGCAGTTCCTTCAATTCTAAGAATTTGCTGAATTCTTCTGGCATCTCGGTTATTTCAATTATGGCACCAGAAATTATCTCTTCCGTTTCCTTGTCCAAAACCCTACCGGCGATCGCTATTTCTGGGTTAGATGATGAAAATGATAGCATTGTTACTCTCCTACATTAATTAAGGAGCTAGGAGCAGGAACAGGAGTAGGCTCAAAAACTCCTACCAGTCCAACTTCCTCTGCTATTTCATCCCTAGGAACAGAAATGGTAACAGTACAATGCAATACAGCCTTAGGTTTATTTCCCTCTTTTCCTGCCATTGCTTGCCAGAATTCTCCAAAACTTTGCAAAAGACTTGGACGTAAACTAAATAGCCTCAAGGGTATTTCTCCCCCTTCCCAGTCTTCTGGAACAAAGGCTTCAGGAATTCTTTGATAGCGTACTAACACCCTCATAACTTCTCCTAGAAGTTGGTGTTCTGTCTCAACATCATCATTATTTTTAGGCCAAGCAGTAATCAGATATGAACAATCAACCATTGCCGGCGGACGTGTTTTAAATGCTTTACCATTGCTGTTACGCTCCAGTAACCACTTACTCTGGCGGTACTCTAGATTTTCCCGCACATCATAAAGAAACAAATTAATCGTTGGATTTATTGGACTGTCTATATTTCCGCTGTAAGGAGCTTCAAAACTGATCTCAACATCTGTCCCAGGAGCAGGAACATCTGGTGGTAGTTCTCGCTGTAACAGAGATTCTAAGGTAGTGTCTAAAACATCAAGCATTCTCTAAGTTTAATAATTATTAACAAGCCAACTACTGGGTTGCCTCTGTGTAACTTGATTGGTATTGCTGATTGAATCAGTATGGATTCCAAGTTTAAAGTTAAAGTCAGTCTATAACTTGACAAAAATCAAGTCATTTAACTTTATGCTCTAATTCAACAGCACTACTTTATTAATGCACCGAAACACTGAAGATTAGAATGTTTAGGGTAAATTCGCTTCCTGATCTATGTAGATTACCACTATAGTCTGATTCTACTTGGAATGTAGTGGTTTTTGTCTACGAAATGCAAACACTCTGATCTTGTCAAATTTTTCCAAATTTGTCAACCCTTTTTTTGCTAATTTTCCCACCAGGGAAAATCTCAAAATCAGTTGTTGACTGTTGCTATATTACGCAACGCCAATATGGACTTGAGCGCATTTCTCCCTATTAATACACTCAACAACTAAAGAGCAGATAATTTGTGGTAAATTCGCTTCCTGATTTGTGTAGATTACCACTATAGTCTGATTCTACTTGGAATGTAGTGGTTTTTGTCTACGAAATGCAAACACTCTGATCTTGTCAAATTTTTCCAAATTTGTCAACCCTTTTTTTGCTAATTTTCCCATCATTTTTGTATGGACTTATTTGTATAAATCTATTTGTATAGACTTATATGTTTGTTTCCTGACAAAAGACCTTGATTATGTTTCACATCTATAGTTTTGCAGCAAAATTTATATTCATCATACTCATAGAAGTCAAACAAAGCCCCTACTGATGTTAGTCCAATCAAAGTGGCGATCGCAGCCCTAATCTACTTTTACTTGGAATAAGCTGTATGAAGTTAAATTCTATTTCAGTTTAGGTTAAGAGATAGCTTTGTTGCATGAACAACTGTTCAAACTGCGTTCCACTTCGTGTTTTATGTAGCCCTGCTTGGCGAAGCGCCAAAACCCTACAAAACTCTCCACTTTGGCAGTGAACTATTTTTCTACTTTGTCGTTTTTTAGCTGACAATGTTGAATCATGGGATTGAGCATGACACAGTGTATGAATTAACTCTACTGTGCTTAAGTAGACAGCCCTGAAGCAACAACTACAGGGAAATTTCATCCTGATATATTATTTGAACATTTTTCCCAGTGGTCTACCTAATTTTTTCTCAACCGATCAAAACTAAATTCATTAACGATTGCTTGAGCTGAGTGGACAAAAATTACGTACATAATCAATCACATCATAGCCCTTGGCTTTAACGCACCCAAAAATTGAAAAGCGTTTCAAGTATGATTTCTTTGTAGAGTAGAGCTTTTCCCTGGAATTAATAACTAACCACAACAATGCTCTTCTCCATTTCTAATACTTCTTTAGAATTGGAGAATTTCTAACAACTAATGGCGATGAATCAGTAGTGTCTACAAATGTAGGCCACTTCTACATTTATGGTTGTTCTCTTAATTCTCTTCAATATAAGATATAGAGCAAATGTTTGGTTTCACCCATCAAGGTGATTTTTTCTCCTCCTGCTGGCTCACCCTGTAGAGGGAGCCTGACATTTTGTTGATCAATGGAAGTGATAGGGTAGTGGCTCAGATCAAATCCGCGGTTCATCGGTATAGTTAGTGAGGAGTCAGTAGTCAGAATTCAGTAGGCAAGAGCTCAGAGCAGATTTGGTAATTAGACATCATATCCAAAAATTGCCAAAGTCTTTCTCTCACTTGACTTTAGCTTCTTTATAATTATCAAGTATTTTTGTTGGTTGTAGGCCATTATCAGTGTTTGAGATATTTCTTGTTAATAATTCATATAAAGTCAGATTAATTGACCATAGTATTTGTGGGTTTGGTTGAGGAAACCTAGCTTGCTTCTCGTCAAGGTAACCCTACCTAAATCAAACTTATGTTGGGTGTCACTTCGTTCTACCCAACCTACTTGAAAATATGGTTAATTTACCAGATATGATATCAATGTTTTATGTTCATACTAATGTCCCTATTTTTAGTCGGACTAAGTCACATATTGTTAAAATCACTCGCAGGGAAGAAGGAAGTGGAGAACTCCGGCAGAATCTATGATTTGGTGGCTGGCAATTCGTGGCGCTTTCTTACCTCCACCTGCTCAAAACTTCCTGCCTTCTGCCTCCTCTCTTCCTCACTCTTCTAATTCGTCAACTAATTTAGGTACTCCTGCAGTTAATATTTCATGTTTTTCGGCTGTAACCAAAACATCATCCTCAATTCTGACTCCAATTCCCCGCCAACGTTCATCTACTTCTGGTTGACCTTCAACTGGTTTAATATTCGGATTGATATAAATGCCAGGCTCCACAGTTAAAACTTGCCCTGGTTGTAAATTTTGCGGATTTTCTCCCCACTGATAAACACCTACGTCATGAACATCTAAACCTAACCAATGTCCTGTGCGATGCATATAAAAAGGCTTATATTTTTCTTCTTTAATTATTTCCTCAATATCACCTTTTAGGAGTTCTAAGTCCATCAATCCTTCTACTAATACTCGCACTGCTGCATCGTGAACTTGTTGATAAGGATTTCCTGGTTTGATCTGGTCAATTGCTGCTAACTGGGCTTTTAAAACTAAGTCATAAATAATTTTTTGTTCTGGTGTAAATTTACCACTTACTGGAAAAGTGCGAGTAATATCAGCATTGTAATAATTGTAAGCAGCTCCAGCATCAATTAACAGCAAATCATTGGCTTGGATTTGCCGATTATTTTCGATGTAGTGAAGAATACAGGAATTAGCACCAGAAGCAACAATAGATGGATAAGCAGGGGTAGCACCATGGCGAGCAAACATATACTCTATTTCTGCTTGAATTTCATATTCAAACTGCCCCACTTTGGTAAACTTCATGGCGTAATTATGAGCATCTACGGAAATAGCGGCAGCTCTGCGCATTTGTTCTAACTCTGTAGGACTTTTGACAAGACGCATGGGATGTAAAATTGTACCTACATCTTGAATAGCGATCGGCCCAGTACCAGCCTGGGGATAGACTCGGAGCAAATTTTGCCAATGTTGAAGTAGTGTATTATTAAAATCGCGATCGCGTCCCAAACGATAGTAAATTTTATCAGCATTTTTCAAGTATTGAGGCAGTTTTTCATTTAATTCATTAATAGGAAAAGCTTCATCAGCATCATACAATTCCTTAGCAGCTTCCACACCAGTGCGTTCACCAGTCCAAGTTTCTTTTTCTAGGTCTTTTGGTTGCACAAACAAAACAAATTTATGCTCTTCATGGTGGGGAGCAATAACTGCTACAGCTTCTGGCTCATTAAAACCTGTTAAATAAAAAAAATCACTATCTTGCCGATAAATGTATTCGACATCATTGTGCATGACTGCCATAGGCGCACTTCTAAATATAGCTGTACCACTACCAATTTTTGCCATCAATCTTTCGCGTCGTTGTTGATATTCTGTTGGAGTTGTCATCCTTTTTTTGTAGTAGTAAAAGTAAAAAGTAATATGATGTCCGCTTAATTGGATTTGTTTGTAGTTGCGATCAAGCGCCATTATTAAGTATAGCGTGGTTCTAGCATCTACAAAACTTGATTCATCAGCTCATAATCTGAGGTGGGCTGGGTGAAGAATGTAGCTTGCTTCCCGTCATTATGACTGAGAGATTGTTTGTAAAATTCAGATTAAATTCTGGCGTAGGATGAGTTAGGCGGAAATATTTCCTCATTTAAACCTCGCCCTTACGGGCGAGGTTTAAATTTTGGTTCTCCGCCGCTGGCCATCAGAATTAAACACTCTAGCTATCTTAATATTTAATTGACAAACAGTCTCTGATATAGACAGACTTAATATAATAAGTAATTCAGAAAGAAGATTTTAAGTGAATTGTTTAGTTTTATTTTTTATTAATTT
>JAJEAQ010000163.1 GCA_022822685.1 Trichodesmium sp. jk18x7bins.61 | reverse complement strand
TCTTCGATTGTTTGCTCCCAAAAACTTTTTTGGGAATCTTCCCAACAATCACCTGCTTTGCGCACCTTCAGAATATACTCTGCTTTCTCCAACATTTGAGATAAAGAAGGACTCTTTACTTCTACCTCCTCAACTTTGTATATAGGTATACCAACAGGTAATTGCTCTAATAATTTATTTTGAAATGCTACCACATCTATTTGTTCTGTCAACTCAAAATCAACTATTTCCCCTGTGCTAGTTGTTCCTAGAGATAAAGCACTAGCAGGAGTAATGCGTGGGCTTGGATGATATCCTCCTGTAAAAGCAATAGGTATTGAGCTGCGACGCACTGCACGGGCCAATAATCTAGCTAAATCCAGGTGACTAACTAAGGCCATCTCTCCTAACTTTCCAAACCAAACTCGCAGACGTTGGACTCGATTTTGATTAGGTACAAACTGGCCATCAAACTCTGGGATAGGTGGAGTTGGAATGACAATATTGTGGCCTAAATCAATACCACATACACCACAATGAGAACAAGTTGCAAAAGAACAGTCAGGAACAGTGATTGCTGCCAAAGCTTTCTGCAAATCTTCTTTGAGCCAATTTTTATCAACTCCCGTATCTATATGATCCCAAGGTAGAGGTTGGTAAAGTAGAAATGATAACCTCTGATCGCCATTAATAGTTTGTGGAGAATTTGCTGTATTTTCAAATACATTCCACTCTCCATTTTCCACCAGTCGGTACTTCCAACTCAATCCTGATTCTGTAATTGCTTCACTCCATGCTGCAAAAGCTCTATCCAAACTCTCCCACCAAGAATCCATTCCTGCCCCTCGTTTCCAGGCTTGATAAATTACAGATGCCAGACGGCGATCGCCTCTGCCTAGAAAATCCTCCATAGCAGAGATCCGAACATCAGTATAATTTACCTTCACACCTTTCATCCTGCGAAATTCAGCTTTCAGTAGTGCTTGTTTACGTTCAAACTCGGCCACTGAAACTGAATGCCACTGAAAGGGGGTATGAGGTTTAGGAGTAAAATTAGAAATAGTCAGAGTAAATTGTAGCTTTTTCCGACCCTTTGCCCTGCATTCTTGCTGTAACCAGCTCACTGTTTCGGCGATACCCAGTATATCAGCATCCGTTTCCCCTGGTAAACCAATCATAAAGTAGAGCTTAACCTTATCCCATCCTTGCTCATAAGCCGTTTTAACCCCTCGCAAAAGTTCCTCATTTGTCAATCCCTTATTCACAATGTCCCGCATTCGTTGGGTACCTGCTTCGGGGGCAAATGTCAAACTACTTTGGCGATTACCACCAATAATATTGGCAATATTTTCATCAAATCTGTCTACTCGCTGACTTGGTAGGGATAAGGAAATATTTTCATTTTTAAGATGATTTCTAATTTCAGTTCCCACTGCTGGTAAAGCCAGATAATCAGAACAACTCAGAGAAAGTAGGGAAAACTCATTATGCCCAGTAGCTTTCATACCCTTTTCAATAGTATTTACTACTTGCTCTGGCTCCACATCTCTTGCTGGGCGAGTCAACATACCTGGTTGACAAAAGCGACATCCTCTAGTACATCCACGTCGTACTTCTATTACCAGTCGGTCATGAACTGTTTCTACAAAAGGAACTAAACCTATTGAATAAGCTGGCATAGGAGTTGCCACTCGGCGCAGTATTCTTTTTGGCACATCCCTACGAATAGGAAAAACGGATCCATCTGCTGCCATTTGATAGAATTGCGGCACATAAACGCCTGGAATTTGAGCTAAATCTAGGAGTAATTCTTCTCTACTTAATCCATTCCCCTTTCCTTGTTCGACTATTAGTCCAATTTCTGGAAGTAGCTCTTCTCCATCCCCTAAAGCAATAAAGTCAAAAAAGTCTGCATAAGGCTCAGGGTTTGAAGTTGCTGTTTGACCACCTGCAAAGATTAAAGGATAAGTTGCAGTGGGAGAGTTTTCCTGTATTTGAGAAGATGGGTTGGTTATATTTCTTTCTTGCCAAGTCAGAGGAATACCAGCCAAACTGAGCATTTCTAGGATATTTGTTGCTCCTAGTTCATAGCTCAGACTAAAGCCGAGAATATCAAAATCAGTAAGCGATCGCCTCGATTCAACAGCAAATAGTGGCGTATTTGTGGCCTTTAATTTTTCTCCTAAATCTAGACCTGGTAAATAGGCACGATCGCATAGTTGTCGTGGCTGAGAATTTAAGATATTGTAAAGAATAATATGTCCGAGATTGGAAGATCCTACTTCATAAACCTCTGGATAGGTCAAAACCCAGCGCACTTGAGTGCCTGCCCAGGGCTTATGGAAAGCTCCCAACTCATTACCTAGGTAACGACCAGGCTTATATATATCAGGTGTAAGTAAATTCTCTACTGCTAGTGCCACTTGATCAACTTAACTTCTACTTCATAGCTACATATACCTCAAGATAGCACCAAAAACTTGTACTGTGAAATGTAGGGTTGAGTGATTAATTTTAGTCTGATTATCACACTTAATAATGATTCATATCACTTTCTTACAGAGGTTCAGAGCATCAACGAGGGTAAGCATTTCGCAGAAAATTTAACTGTATAGAGTTTTTATATTAGCCATGGAAGCAAATAATGTGATTCGGAAACTTGTATCGAAGGCTCTCTATTTTAGGAGATTAACTCCTGAAATCGAAAATCAAATTAACTCGGAACTAACTCGACTTGGTCATATCTCAGATGTGGATTATGAAGCGTTAGAACTTTTAATGGAAGAGATGGATGCAGGCCGAATTCAACTTATTCCTAGTCTCTAAATCTTCTGATTTTTGTTTGGTTTACAGCTTTAACTAACTCAAATCAAATCTCGAAAATTTATAGTTACCTGAGCGCAGGTAAAGTGCATCTATTGTACAAATATTTATTATTTAGGGTAGTTGTATTCTAAAGCAGTAATTCTTTAATATTTAAGCTGCTAGAAAAACAGTATATCAAAATACTAAATCAAGTCAGTTTGATCTGCATTTTGTTATTAAATGGGGAAACTTCCCATAGTTTATTTAGATTTTTCCTCAAAGGTTTTAGAGAGGGTAATTTTTCTACTTGAATAATCCTTAACTATAATCTCCGATTTAGTTGGGGATTCCTTATAGAACTCATTTGGGTTCTCTTTACCTAATTATTGCTTTCATCTTAGATCATCCCGAAACTTCCCAAAACTAGGATTGTTAACAACTGCGGTTGTTTACTAATGATGCTTTGGTTGTTTTTTCGCCGTCCAGTTCATCATTTTCTCAACTCGATTTACTTGTTCTGTTGTGGTCAATGATGCTAGGTTTACCCATTGAGAATTAACCAAATATACTACGCATTAAAGTTAGGACATTCCTCTGTTGCATGCTTGCCTCTTGCCTCTTGCCTCTTGCCTTTCAAGCCACATTTATGGTCATAAGCAAAAAACGTACTGCTATATATTTCATCAACACTGATTTTTAAGCAAAATTAAGCGATCGCTACTTTTTCTACGACTGAAGAAGACTTGCAAAGTTTAGTGGCTGTTTACCAAAAGCGAAGAGATATTATTATCAAAGGTTTGCAATCTTTAGGATAGCCAATTAAACCTCCATTAGCAAGTTTATAAGTCTGGAGTCCGGTTCCCCACAATTATAACTCTCAAGAATTTGTTAACTTTTTGCTAGATAAATGTGGTATTGTTGTGCCTCCTGCTAATAGATATGGTGCATTGGGAGAAGGATTTTTTCGTATAGCATTAACAGTGGGAGAGGAGCGAATTTATGAAGCATTGCGAAGAATGAAAAATGCCGGAATTAGTTATATCTAAATATCTTGAATCAAATTTTTTATCCACATCAAATTAAGTGTTTTTTAGGGGGAGTTATGATACTAAATATATTGCCCCAATTAGAGCCGGTTTGTCAAGTAAATATTAATAAGCTGAGTGCCTTGTCAGACAAAGGTTTGAGGATTTATAGGTGAGTAGAGCCTAAATTTATGAAAGCTTTGTCAGTTCAGGATTTCAGCTCAGTTTATGAATCAGCTCTAATATTTATACTCAAATAATTATCCTTGGTATCACTAATTGTAGACTACGCAAGACTGAAAATCTTGGAGGGAGTTACCGAACCCATTTATCGCCTCAGCAAGCTACATCCGCCAGTCAAAGAGAATTAGATTCACAATTATGGCTTCCATAAACTGAATTCTTTCTTGATCAAATTAGACTGAAAAATTTCAGTATAAATACTGAAAATATGCCCTAAGATTCAAGCATTACTCTTGTTTATCCCATTGCCCATAATAAATTATAGGGACTGAGCAGGAGATTAAGTTCAAATAATAGGTGTGAAATAATAGCCCAAAAATCATCCTTGCCTAAAATTAGTCATCTTTTTCGCCAGCAAAGTCACCCTCTATTTCGCCATAGGCTTTATGATCAGGACTGTGTGTGGTGTGAAGTGAAGGAGTAAGATGACTGCCGATAGCCAATTCATCTCTGGCAAGGTAATTAGAGGATTTACAGGACGAGGTTTTCGGCCTTTCCTCCACAGAGATAGACAAAAAAGTAGATTTCTAGAGGGCCTAGAGGTAGGATTTTCTAAACGATTATTTGATATCCTATTTTCTCTATTGGTTCTGATCTTGTTTGCCCCTGTTTATTTGTTGATAGCTTTACTAATTGTAGTTAGCTCACAAGGCTCGATTTTTTATATTCAAGAAAGAGTGGGTAAAAATCGAAAGCTATTCCGTTGTTTAAAGTTTAGAACAATGGTGGAAAATGCAGATGAGATGTTAGGAGAGATTATGGAAACATATCCTCATATGCGCCGAGAGTTTAAGGAAAGTTTTAAACTAAAACATGACCCTCGAATTACATGGATTGGTAGATTTCTGAGAGTTACTAGTTTGGATGAATTTCCTCAGTTTTGGAATGTTTTGAAAGGTGATATGAGCGTAGTAGGGCCAAGACCACTAGTGGTAGAAGAACTACCAAAATACGGTCATCATATGGATAAAATTCTGACTATTAAACCAGGAATTACAGGTTTATGGCAAGTTTCTGGTCGAAATGATATTCCTTATCCTAAGAGAGTTCAAATTGACCTTTACTATGTAAATTTCAGAAATTTTTGGATAGATATATGGATCATGTTTAAAACAATTGGCATTGTCATTTTCCCCAAGAACAATGGTGCTTACTAATCTATGTGATTATGACTGAGAAATTTTAAATTAGTTGAAGCTATTTGGAGGTTAGAGGG
>JAJEAQ010000712.1 GCA_022822685.1 Trichodesmium sp. jk18x7bins.61 | reverse complement strand
GAAAGCTCCGACTTAGGGAGGCAACTGGGTCATCCAGTGAACAGCCAAATTATCCCTGACAGGCTGTAACCAAAAGGTAAGAAGGTAGATACAGATGTTGTCTTTTCATCTGTATGTGAAAACAAAATCCCGACCGCAGAAAAGGGTGGTTGCCTTTTCATGGAGCCTGTCGGCTCCATCATCTCAAAAACTTCAGACGATACAACAGGGTAAACCCGAAAGAGTCTTAAGGTTTCGGCGACAGGCTCAAGTAGTGAGTCGGCAACGAAGACGGAACTCTATGGAGGACAAAGGATGGGAGAAAAAGCGTTTGAGCCTGTCGCCGAAATGCTGTTCTGTAATGGAACAGATAGGGATACAAAATTTGTCCCTGACCAAAAGGAAAGCAGAATTCACTTGGGTCTCATGCAAAAGACGCTCAGATCAAGAAACTTAAGGTCAACAAAAGTTAGATGTCAAAAAATGACAAAGGTCGTTGAAGGACAATTGAATGGATTGTTCCATTCAATTGTTAAGAATCTTAGATGAAGAATCTTTGCAGCAAGAACTTGGTCTAAAAACCAAAGCTAAGGGCTGTTTGTGAGACAGCAGCGGAATGATGGGAAACTGTCACGTTCTGTTCAAAGGGGAGGGGAGAGGAGTGATTCTCGTTTTAGCTAAAGCTACATGAAAGCTCCGACCGGGGTCGGCCACCTGACCAGACCCCTATGTCAATCGCTATGATCAGATCCATACCTGATTTTGTCAAAAGTCTAGTAGCTTAGGCATCTTGCCTGAGTGAGTTGAAGCAAGATGCCTGAGTGTGTGATTTGAGAAGAAGTATATTCAGAATCAGGATGTATCATTCCCAGATTCCCTTATAGGAAAAGACAGGAATTCCCATCAAGCAAGTTAGACAGGAGTCAGTAATTCTGGTATCACCAAGCTATAAGAAGGAATTGATTGAGGATTTAAACAGAGACAACAGCGCCTGGAGAATAATACTCATTATTCCTCTGGGATTGATATAAAAAATTCTTCTACCAAATCATACCCCAACATTTGAGACATAGACATTAATCTCGATTTGCTGGAAATACCTTGTTGATGTAACCAATCTCTTAAAACAAAGATTTTGTGCATCAGAAATATTTCTAAAGCTTCTGGGTTATACTGAATGCCTTCAGTCCGATGAAATTGGTGGGGTACAAGCATAGCAGTATAACGAGCTAGTTCACCCTGTTTCCAGTTGAGCAAAAAGGGGAACCAAGGATAACAACTGTCCAAACGGATAAACCATAAGCGCACTTCTGGAATTTCTGAAAGTTCTCGGGGGTCTTGTGGGTCCCGTTGATAGTTAATGACAAAATTGAACTGCTGCTCAGAAGTAGCGATCGCTCCTTCTTGTAGAAGTTGAGAGATTACACTGTGAACTGGGGATAAGTCCAATTTATGGAAGTGTTCAGTATTAAGGGCGATCGTAATTGTCATCCTAGCTGTGGATAATAATAAATTTATTTTAATATGAATGTCGCCCCTATACCCAGCCCAGAAGGTAAGTTTCGGCGATCGCCGACATCAAAGAGGGTGGGGATGAATGGCGACGAGCAAATATCAATATCAATATCAATATATAATACTTGTAGAGGCAGTTAAGATTTTTCTTCGGATGTATTAAAAGCACTGTAGGTTTATGGAAAGGAATAAAAATATTAGTTAATTATCCTAACCTGCTTAACAGTTCGTAGTATTAGCGGAGTAAATTTCGCCATGTCATCAGAAAAGATTTCACAGAAAAAAAACTTGGAAGCAATTAGCTATCACAATGGCTCCTCCAATAACGCAGCAAACAACTACAGTAGTAGTTCCCTAGCCAAGAGAGAACCTGTAAATACTACCTTACAACCCTCAGAGCAAGAGGAAAAAAACACCTCACAAGTAAAACCAGAACAAAATTCCCAAAAATCAACAGAGCCAAAACCAAATAAAAACCCAAAAAGTTATTGGGTATGGCAGCTAATATGGTGGACTGTGGCAGCCAACTTTGGGATTACAGGTGGTGCAGCACTGCTTTGGTTATTAGTTAATCCACCTCAGCCAAATTGCGAACAAATTTCTCCATTATCAGCAGATGGAGAGCGACTTTACTGTGCTCACAAAGCCGCTGAGTCACAAGATGTAGAACAGTTGGAAAAAGCTTTGGCTTTAGTAGAAAGTTGGCCGGAAGAACATCCACTCTATCAATTAGGCCAACAAATGACTGGTGAATGGACAAAATTAATTATATCTGTTGCTCATCAAAAAATTAGAGAGGGCAATTTACAAGCAGCTCTCGATACAGTAGCAAAAATTCCGAAAACAAGTCCAGCTTACACTAGGGTAGAGGAAGCAATAGCAAGCTGGAAAAAACAATGGGCAGAAGGTCAATCTCTCTACGCTAAAGCTCAAGAAGCTCTCAAATCTCAGGATTGGAACAAGGCTTCTGCTTACTCTCTAGTAATCTCAAAACTAGATAATGTTCACTGGAAAACTACTAAATTTAGAGAGCTATTAGAACGTATAGCTTTAGAAAAGAAGGGTTGGCAAATTCTCAAAGATGCTCGTTATCTTGTTTATGAGGAAACAGCAAAGGAATATGGAGAAGCACTGGCTCTAGCAAGGAAAATAGATCCCAACCTCTATGTGCGAGAAAAGGCCAATAAAGATATTGAAAAGTGGAGTCGCAGCTTAATCAAAATAGCAACCAAACGTATAGAAGAAAAAGACCTCAAAGGAGCGATCGCTGCTACCGAATACATCCCTTCCGGCCACAAGTTGAAAAAAGAAGCCCAAGACTTAATCTTACTAGGCCATGCTCAAGCAGCAACTTGGAATCAATCTGCGGGAAGGCCTCAGCTAGGCAATATGCTGGCCTTGATAGAAGGAAAAGCTGCAGCAGCTAAAATTCATTCAGATAGCCCTTACTATCAAGCAGCCCAAACTCAAATTCAGGAAATACAACAACAGTTAGACGACTTACATCATATTCAGCTAGCCAACGCGATCGCTAGTATTAGCCAATCTCCAACATTAAAATTAGCCATAGACCAAGCTCAAATGGTTGGCCATAAACAGCCTAGACGAATTCAAGCTCAAACCTTAATTGCTAAGTGGCGCAAAGATATTCTTAAGATAGAAGACCAACCATATATTATTTTGGCTAAACAACTAGCTAAACAAGAAACTGTTGATGGCTATAATTCAGCAATTAAACAAGCTAGTTATGTAGCTTTGAAGCGTCCACTCAGAATACAAGCTCAAACCCTAATAGCTGAGTGGAATAAACGAGTACAAATTATTGAAGATGCACCATTTTTAGCAGAAGCTAGAGCTCTAGCAAAAGAAGGGAATCTTGGTCAAGCTATTGACGTTGCATATCAAATAGAAAGTGGTCGTGCTTTGTATGAAGAAGCTCAGGATGAAATTTCTAAGTGGACTACAGAGCTACAAATTATCCAAGATCGGCCAATTATCAACCAAGCCTATAGCCTAGCCGAGCAAGGTAGACTAACTGCTGCGATTAATACAGCTTCTCAAATTGGCTATGGTCGTGCTCTTTACTATGAAGCTCAAGGCGCTGTCTCTCGCTGGGCGTCTCAAAGAGACGCAATATGGGCAGAGCAACAAGCTGAGGAAGCTCGCAAAAGGCGACAGTATCAACCAGCCCCAGAGCCACAATATTACTCACCTGCTCCCAGCCCACAGTATTACTCACCTGCTCCCAGCCCACAATATTACTCACCTGCTCCCAGCCCACAGTATGACTCACCTGCTCCAGAGCCACAGTATTATTCGCCTGCTCCACAGAGTTCTTATTCACCAGCACCAGCACCAGCACCAAGTTCAGACGCCTATTTACTTCAAGAATGATTAATAACCAAAAAAAGAAGTATTAAGGGTGGTAGTGCATAGTAATGGTAAAGGTTAGGGATGAGATGATTTTTTTTACGACCTATTCTCAAAAAAAACTCAAGGATATTTGGAGGAATCGAGATTTAGGTGAATACAAAGTTTTACTCCTAACCATTACTATGCAGGACTACCGTATTAAATTTTCCCCTTCTAAAGAGGTTTTAGAAGGAAATAATTTGTAAATCTTACATTATGACTTTGTTTGCATATATCAGGTTTAATTCCCATATCTCTTTCTAATTGGTGCTGTTGAATGTCTTGTTTTGGGTTAAAATATCCTTCTCAATTGACCAACTTCGGTCAAGCTTTCTCCGTTATTTGTTCTTTTTTTTTAAGTACCAAAAGTATAGCGTGGTAGAAATAACCCACCAGTGAAAAAATACTCAAATCTCTTAACCTAAAATCAATTTATGAATAGTGCATCAGCATTAAAATTGCTGCTCATTGATAATGACTCTATCTTTAGGATGGGTCTAAAATTTACCTGCGAGCAGTTTCCCGATCTAGAAATAGTAGCTGAGGCTGAGGTAGGGGCAGAAGCCCTAAAAATTATTCAGAATTTAATTAGACAGGAGAATAACTATTTGGTAATTCTAGATATAGAAAACCATAGTTCTGCTTCTCAAACTACGCAGGATATTAAAATATCTGGAATCGACTTTTGTCAACAACTTAAAACCTTGTACCCTCAAGTACTAATTTTATTGTTAACATCTTTACAAGATACAGCATTATTGAGATTAACACAAGAGTTAGGTGTTAATGGTTATTGCCGTAAAGGAATCAGTATTTCTGAGTTAG
>JAJEAQ010000371.1 GCA_022822685.1 Trichodesmium sp. jk18x7bins.61 | reverse complement strand
ATCCTTTTATTACCTTTTATGTCTGGTCAAACAATTATTTGGCAATTGGGATTTTTAACAATTCATCAAGAAGGGTGTTTGGCAGTTATACTAATTGTCAGTCGTTTCTTTGCCATGATGACTACTGGTTTAATTTTATTTGGTACAAGTTCATTTTTAACAACAATAAAAGGGATGAGACAGCTTGGTATTTCTCCCGTTATTACTGATATGTTGCTTTTATCTTATCGTTATATTTTTGAAATATTTTATCAACTTGATCTGATGCTGAAAGCTACTAAATTACGAGGTTTTACCAGGAACAAAATTAGTAGGAGAAATTTATCAGTTTATGCTGCTTTTACAGGTAGTCTTTTAGTGCGGAGTTATCAACAAGCAGAGCGAGTTTATCAGGCAATGTTGTTGCGTGGTTATGGCAATTTGTGCAATAACGAAAATCAAAGGATATATTCTAATTCTCAAAATGAACTCAAATTTGGCTCAGATGCAATCTATCTATTCTTATCCCTAATAATTGCTGGTAGTTTTATTATTCTTGAAAATAACCAAATACTGACAAATTAGAACTTCGATATAATTATCTGTGCATCCGTTAAAAAATTAGTTATTTGTCAAATGTTAGAGGATAACTCGCAAGCTGGAGTCTACATCAAGGATTTATTGTTTAAATATCCTCAAAATGAACCTGTTTTACGCGGTATTTCATTGAAAATTAACCCTGGAGAAAGAGTTGCTTTGCTAGGGCCTACTGGTACAGGTAAAAGCACTTTTATGGAAACTTTAGTAGGCTTGAAGCAACCTTTATCTGGTGAAATTTGGATTCAAGGAATTCTCCTAGAACAAAAAACTTTAATCCAAGTACGTCGTCAAGTAGGTTTTTGTTTTCAAAATCCTGATGACCAACTATTTATGCCTACTATTTTAGAAGATATAACTTTTGGTCCTCTTAATTATGATTTATCTCCAGAAATTGCGACCGAAATTGCTGAAAATTTGTTAGTACAATTTGGTTTAGAAAAGTATGCAAATCGTTCTATTTATGAACTTTCAGGAGGTCAAAAAAGATTGGCAGCTTTAGCCGCAGTTTTAGCATTAAAACCAGAAATTTTAATCTTAGATGAACCTACTAATGGACTAGATCCTTTATGGCGACGTAATTTAGCTAAAATTCTCTTACAATTACCAGTTAAAATTATTTTAATTGCTTCTCATGATTTAAATTGGGTGAGTAAAGTGACTCAACGGGCTTTAATTTTGCAGGCTGGTAAAATTCAAGTAGATGCTTCTACTCAGAATATTATTCAGGATAGTTCAACTCTTGAATACTACGGTTTACCAATTGATTATTAAAGTTAGGAAGAAGGCAGAAGTTATTTAGTCTACGGAGTGTGAAAAACTCTCTAGATTTTGAAGTGTTGGTAATGTGAGTATCTCGCTCACGCACGGGAGCAAGATGCTCCCACTACCTAACTACTACTTATGTGAAGAATTGATGTGGGAAATGTGGGTAATCAGGCGAGACTAACGGTGAAATTTATGCATGGTTTCCTGATACAGAAGCATGGCAAAATCTTTAATGATTTCTTCATTTTGGAAATAATTGCCGTATTTTCTTTTTGCTGTTTCAATGCAAAGCCTCATAATCTCAGATGACTCTTCAATATACTCAGCGATCGCCTCCTGTTGCTCTTGTTTTGTATAATGTCTAAAATCTGAGTGCAACGGCAATGCTTTTTCCTTAGTTATTTTAATATCTTTTCCGACCGGATGAACTATTTTTTTTACTCGTCTTTTTTGCACTTCTTCGGCAAAACCGGAGCCAATTATACCTGCTGGCAGAGCAAAAATTCCAATACCTAAAAATGCCACAGCAGCACTCAATAATTTGCCTACGTGAGTGGTGGGATAAACATCTCCATAACCCACAGTTGTTAAGGTTACTACTCCCCACCACATAGTCTCCAGAATACTAGAAAATTTTTCTGGTTGTGCTTCATTTTCTGCAAAAAACATGAGGCTGGAAACAAATACTAACACAAAAATAACTATCAATAATGTAGCGATTAATTCCTCTTTTTTGAAGACTATTACCTTCAGAATAGTCCGCAGTGACTCCGAGTATCTACTAATTTTAAATAAGCGAAATAAACGGAGCAACAGAGTAAATTTTATGAATTCTAAACGGGGAAGCAGTACTTGTAGATAAAAGGGCAAAATAGCTATTAAATCTATTAGTGCTAAGGGTGTAAATAAATATTTTAATCTACCACAAATCGGATGACGATATTTAGGATTAACTGTACAGATCCAGATTCTAATCAAATACTCGAAAGTAAAAAATCCGGTAATAATTATTTCGATTAATTCTAATGATTCAGCATAACTATTAGCAAATATAGGAGAAGTTTCTAAAATAAATGCACTGACACTAATGCTTGTTAAAATAGTAATGACTAAATCATCTAACAAACTTAAAATATGTTTTTGGTCTGAATATTCAAAAATATAGTATATTTTTTCTTGAAAATATTTCCGTTTTTTATCTCTCTTCATCGTTTTTATATATAATCTAGACTAAGATTGAGCGAAAAAAATATAAAACAATATTTAAACTGTTAGTTGTTTGAATTAGGAGTTATAAAAAGCGTAAATTAATTGATATTCTACAGTGAATTTTACTATAACTATCTTTTTTAATTTGGTATTATTTAAGTGAATTGGTATTAGTCCCCTCAGAGATTGTTTGTAAAA
>JAJEAQ010000398.1 GCA_022822685.1 Trichodesmium sp. jk18x7bins.61 | reverse complement strand
CATACACAGGCTCAAGTTGCACCAATAGTCTATCTAACCAGTTACGACGCACTTCCGGTCCTCCTCTAACCAAGTCTAAATCTAAACTAGAAAACTGAACTACATTGAGAATACTTAAAAAATCTAAATGGCGACGCAAAGTTTCACCATTAACTATTACACTACGTCTACCTTGACTACTAAGAGTTAAAGTCAGGTCAATATTTCCAATATGTTGTCGTTCTAGGGAGGCTCGAATTTGCCCTGCAGCTTTACCATCCTGGATTAAATCGCGATCGCGAACTGCCCTGTGAGATTTCAGAGTAGAAAGTAATTCCACCGACTCTAGTAGATTAGATTTACCTTGAGCATTCTCTCCCACTAGAATTGTTTTGGGAGCATGAAAATTAACTTTCTGTTCCCGGTAGTTACGAAACTGTCGTAAATGTAAATATCTCAGGTACATATCGTTCAAAAGTCAAAAGTCAAATTATCAGTCCATGGCCATTATGGTCATAAGTCGTAATTCAGAAATCAGGAGTCAGGAGTCAGCAGCTAGAAAAATCCTGACTCTTTCTTACCGATTCCCTGCTACCTTCTAAGGAAATCTTTTCCAAACTAGATAATTTGTTATGGAAAAGACTCTAAGGTTGGGCAAGTAGGAGGCATCTAAATCAGTCTAACTATTGGGAGAAAAGGAAATATCTCCCAAAACTGAAAAACCGTATTATTGAACGATGGGGACTACGTACTAAACCTACAGGCAGAGGGTAAGATAACTGTATTACAGTCGATGCCTATGGAATTTGTCAAACCAGATAGCTCTTTACCCTTACTTTCTTCAGCCATCGTTAACTATGTTGTTCATAGTCAGGAGGGCATCGTTCTTAATGATGCCCGAAATGAAGGCAATTTTACCAATCAATCCTATATCCAAAACTTTCAAGTCAAGTCGGTTTTTTGCAGAATGTATAGCAGAGTATTCTTGCGATCGCGCTGCCTGTATTGATCTCGAACGCTGTCACCGCTGTTTAGCTTAGAATTATCAAGTCAAAAGCCAAAAGTATTAATGGTACTTATAGCATGTTCGGATAATTAGTTATAAAAAAGCTGTTGTTTGTAGTTGCGATTTAGAAGCGGATGCAATTGGGATGCAAGAAAAATTTTATTTGATCTTATACCCCGCCCTTAAGGGCGGGGTATTATCAAAAGATTGGGAGATTTTTTATAAGTAATTATCCCAGCATGATATAATTTACAACTTCTTTTCTCCTACTAACAAAAACTTTGTAGCAATATATCAGGAATTACGCAAAAACACTATATATAGTAAGTTAAAACTAGATACAAACAGTATATATAGCGTTTACCACCCCAAAACGTGTAAGTCCTGAGCTTTGAAAATTTGGTATAACTAATTATCTGAAAATGATCTAATACTATTTCTGGTAAAATACTGAGAATAGGGTTGCGTAGTTGGGTTAACCATGCCCCAAATATATCTCTGATGTGGCATTGCAACTACAAACAAAAACTTTTTTATAACTAATTATCCGAATCCGGAGATAACATCTGAGACAAATGCGAGCAGTTTTATGTGGTTACTACGGCAAAGGTAATAGTGGGGATGAGGCATTATTGGCATCTTTATTACAGATGTTGCCAGATGGTATTCAACCATTTGTGTTGTCTGGCAATCCCACCGAAACTAGAAAACGCTACCAAGTCGAAGCGGGCGATCGCATGAATACATTTAATATCCTCCGAGTTATGAAACGTGCGGATGTATTCATTTGGGGTGGAGGGAGTTTGATTCAAGATACTACCAGTATTGCTAGTCCTTTTTATTATGCTGGATTGATGGGAATTGCTCAAAAAATGGGCTTAAAAACTATTGCCTGGGCACAAGGAATTGGACCTTTGAATCATCAAATTACTCGATTTTTGGCAAAGCAATGTTTAAATAATTGTAGTGCAGTTAGCCTGCGAGATGGACGTTCGGCAGAAATAGTTACTAACTGGGAGATTCCTTTTACTCTAGCCCCTGATCCGGTTTGGGCTTTAGAAACTGCTCCTCTACCTGGACTTTGGAATTTACCAGCACCTAGAGTCGCAGTGAGTTTGAGACCTCATCCACTATTAACTCCAGTACGTTTAGCAACTTTAACTCAAGCTTTAGTTTCTTTTCAAAAGGCAACTCAAGCATTTATTTTGCTGTTACCTTTTCAACCAATAAAAGATTTAAAAATTGCTGAATCTATTCAGGAAAAATTGCCTAATGATAGCAATATTTTAAGAATAGAAGACCCTAGAGTTTTGAAGGGAATTTTCCGGAGTGTAGAAATGGTAATAGGTATGCGTTTCCACAGTTTAATCATGGGTGCAGGGGCGGAATGTCGCTGTTTTGCTATTAGTTACGATCCCAAAGTGAGTCAGTTAATGACAGAGTTAGAAATTCCTGGATGGGAGTTAGCTCAATTGCCAGAAGATGCAAATTTAATGAGCAAGATTTGGATTGAAAATTATGCTAATGGGGAGGCTTTATTTCCAGATAGAATAGAATTTTTGAGGGGGCGATCACTGATACATCGAGAGGTATTATATTCTGCTTTGTTTAATTGATTTTGAGATGTTAAATTTACTGGCAATAACTAGGCGCGGGGTAAGGCAAAAAACCCCTACTGACTACTTTTCTTCTGAATCATTGCCCAATATATCTCTGGGCCAACAGGCACAGTAAATTTAATATCTGATACGTGTAAAATTTCAAATCCAGTTCTTTGAATTAAATTTATCCACATACTTTTCCCCAATATACTGTAGTGATTTTTATTAGTTTGATGTTTACAACTTGTATCCGGGGCAGGTACTTCTACATATAAATAACCTTTTGGTTTGATAACTCTATGAATTTCATGCAAAGTTAAATAGGGAAATATACTATGCTCCAAACAATGTCTACATCAAACCAAGTCAAAATAGCTATCTTCAAAATCTAGAAAAGATTGATCTATTTCATAAACTTCATAAACTTTTTGTTGACAAATAGCTACATCTTAACTGTTTAGAGTGATTCCAATGTTTTTTCATAGTTATTTTTCTCAGCTTATAAGTATAGCATTACTTTTTTAAAATGGTATAATATTATGTCCGGCGAGAATAGTGATACAGGTTATAGTTTTAATGGCGCGTGCATCGCAACTACGAACAAAAATTTTTTTATATGCAATTAAGCGGACATGATATAACATAATCAAATCCAGTGATGGAAGTTGATCTACTAATGGTATAAAATCCGGTTAAATAACATTATCGAAATTTAGTAATTATTAGTCAGTAGGAAATTTTTCGCCCTAGCCTGTGCAGTGCTTATTGCCAGGAATTTTACTATTGCTGATTATATCTATCATGTAATTATGCCGATTCTATATAATATAATAATATAGGAAAAGTAGAGGTATAAATTTTGGCTAGAGTCAGAGTTAGGCAGCATGTTAATCCTTTAAGTAGTAAATATCAACAATCAGTAACTCTCCCAGATTTTAGTGATATTTATTTGAATCTGCAAAAGCCGTTACATTTAGATATTGGTTGTGGTAGAGGTAGATTTTTATGGGAAATGGCACAGATAGAACCTGAATGGAATTTTCTAGGTTTAGAAATACGAGAACCATTAGTGATAGAGGCTAATAGTTTGCGAGTTCAAAATGGTTTAAATAATTTGCATTATTTGTTTTGTAATGTCAATATTGATCTGGCACAAATATTAGAATCAGTGCCAGAAGGATTATTACAAAGAGTCTCGATTTTATTTCCCGATCCTTGGTTGAAAAGACGTCATCAAATACGCAGAGTCGTACAACCAGAATTAGTCGCAGATTTAGCAAATTATTTAATCATCGGAGGAAAAGTTTTTCTACATTCCGATATAGAAAAAGTGGCAAGAGAAATGTGCGATCGCTTTTCTGCTCATACTTCATTTGCTCGAAGTTCCGATAATTGGTTAAAGGAAAGTATTTTACCAGTTTTATCAGAAAGAGAGCGTGCTACTTTAGCTAAAGATAAACCTGTATATCGAGCATTATTTATCAAAAAATCTAGTTATAATTGCTGAATCAAATTATCAGGACTTATACCATGTTCGACTGATATCATCTCACTTTGAATGCTCATAATAAAAAATGGGATTGGGTAGGTTGGGTTGAGGAATCGTTAGCGAAGCTTATCCTACGGATAAACCCAACATTAGAGTTGTCACTAAATAGATGAACAAAATCACTCAAACCTAGACCGAGCATTCATTTCAAGCTTTTTTGCACATAAATAGCTTGAAGCTTTACAGAATCAGGGTTTTCGCCTTTTTTTGTTATAGCGCTTCTCTCTCGCCTATTTACAAATCTGGATTGAATCTTCTTTTAGCGAGGGCTTCCTCCTATTTTACAAACAGGCAAAAAATAAGCCCTCTCCCGAGAGAGTCGCCTCAGAATGAGAGCCCCAGATACACATCAAGTATTTAACAGACATTATAATCGCAGTAAACATAAAACCAACTCCAAACAAACAAACAACCAACACACAAACACAAACTCAAACCCCATAAACACCCTTCATGTAGGGAGATGCCGAAAAAAGTAACTATTTTTAGGAATTAGGTATTAGGAATTAGGAGGCGCGGAGTTAGGAGGCGCGGAGTTAGGAATTAGGAATTAGGAGGCGCGTCGCCGCGTCGCCGCGGGAAAGAGCAGGAGCCGCGAGAGGCTGGGGCTGAATTACTGGTAGGGCAGAAGGGG
>JAJEAQ010000745.1 GCA_022822685.1 Trichodesmium sp. jk18x7bins.61 | reverse complement strand
CATGGTCAAGATAACGAAATAGTTGTCGAAATTTCTTTCTACTTAATATTTGATGAGAGGGTAAAGTTTTATCAAAACTCAAGAGCTCATAGAGAATCATTCCAGCTTGAACTTTCCAATAATAGGGAGAGCGATGGTTATAAATAGGAATAGTTAAAAGTAGAGGTTTTACTAAATGAGGAGCAGCATTCAGGAGAATTTCTCTTTCCCGTAAAGACTCTCTAACTAGGGAAAATTCAAAATATTCGAGATAACGCAATCCACCATGAATTAAACGAGTAGACCAACTTGTAGTACCACCACAAAAATCTCCTTTATCAATAATAATAGTTTTTAAACCTCGTAATGCTGCATCTCTAGCAACACCTGCACCATTGATACCACCGCCAACAATAATTATGTCGTAGGTTTGATTTTGAACTATTTGAAAATCTATCATAATTTCATTACATAAGCTTTGCACAAATTCCAAGTCCAGAGGTTTGAGTTATGGCCAAAAATCATACTAAATACAGTTTAGATAACAGCTTTATTACGAGAGCCTGGCAAAAGGCATGCATGCAACAGGCAAGAGACAACAGGCAAAAGGTTTTTAGCCACTCCCACAGAATTATCAGAAGAATTCTGGCTCCTGAGGACTGAATTATTTCTTGATAAAATAAGAAAATTATTCCAAGGCCATGAAAAAAAAATTAAGTACAGACCAATCGTGCAACTTTAAGGGAGAATGGTAAAAATAACCTCAAATTAACTTAAATAAAGTTACCCCAGAAATGAGGGTTATAGGGGCAGTAACCCCCTTCCCCTATTCAGGGGATGGCGACGTCGCCGAGCTTTTTCGTCCCGTAGCTTGAGGCGCAGCCGGCCGTAAGGCAAAGCGCTCCGGGTTTCCCAACTACTGAGGATTTTTATATGATACTTAATCGTAGATTAGCAAAAATACTAGCCCCAATATTCATCTGTCTATTACTACTAACATCTGCTTGTGGTGGGGCTAAACAACCTAGCCGTTTCGATCAGGCTCAACAACAAAGCAAAACAGAGCGCCCTTCCCAAGCCAAACAAGTATCTGGTGGCAGTCTTAACAAATATTTTCCATCATCCAGCGGCGACTATAAACTCAACTATGCCCAAGAGAAAAAAGGCTTTGCTCAAGCAAGTCTCAAAAAAGATGGTAAAGAAGTAGCAGTTATGTCCATCAATGACATTTCTGGCACTCCGACTGCAGCTAACAAATTTCAAAATAGCAGCAAAAAAATCGGAGGATATCCAGCAGTTGAACAAGGTAAGACTACAACTGCTGTATTAGTGGATAACCGTTTCCAGGTAAAAGCTCAATCAAAAGACCCCTCATTTACTCCCAGCGATCGCGAAGCATGGCTAGAAAAATTTAATCTGAGTGGTCTCGCCAGTTTCAAATAAACAATTAAGTCTTCACTTTTGATTTTTGACTTTTGATTTAAAATTAAGGAATCCCAAATGAGCAAACCAATCTTTGAATTAGTAGATGAACTGCCTACTGACAATCTTACGATTAAAGCTTTACGTGCCCTAGATTTTGTTGTGCCTGGAGAGTGGGATAACTTGGTAGGGTTTGAAAATACGATCAGAACTGTCACAGGGGAAGACGATGAAGAGCTAATTCAACAAATCGGCGATCGGGCTGTAATTCTGTTCAATGATAAAGCTCAAGGGTATCAACGTGCCCTCTGGCTCTACCAAACTGTGAGTGGATCTGGTCGGGCTTTAGGCGCAGCTACCCTAGCTAATATGGTTGGTGATAAAATTCCTCTGGTCGGAGGTTTATTAACTAGCCTGACTCCTAAACCAGCAAAAGCCCAAACTATTGACCTCTCTCTGAAGGTAGTGGGTGAATTATTATGTTATTGCTCTATCAATGGCATCCCTGGAGATAGTATTGGTGACTTTATAGGAGCCGTGACTGGTGAATATAGTGGAGAATCTTTGATGCGGTTAGCGGCCTTAGTCTGTTTTGATGGTTTAATTCCTCTAGGGCCAGATTTTTTAGGTATAGTTTCAGATAAGATTCAAGGACTCTCTACCTCAGAATTAGAAGAAAACGATGGCTTTAGTCAAATACAAGAGGCTATTCCTGGGGAGGATTCAGATAGTAAGTTGGGCTTTATTGGGGAAGCTTTCTCTTCTGTTTCTGGTTGGATGGGAGATTTTGTCAGCGATCGCGGCATTACTCCTGAAAATGTGGCCAATAGCCTGCAAAGTTTCGTTGAATTTAGCGATGATAAATTGGACTATTTGGCTGCCTTCTTGGATTTAAGTACCAATTATTATGAACATACAGGAGTTCAAACATTAGCTCGTCGTCTAATAGAGCGAGCTTATGCAGAAATTTAACAAATTGGTGGGAAGTTCCACTTTAATCTTGTTAGGTAAGGTCGGGATCAAACCACTCTCGTAGAACATGTCTATCCTGATTCTCAGTTAGAGTCGACGCCCGATATTATTCGGGGCGCCTCGACTTCAGAACCCCCTGTGAGACTTTCACCTCATCCGGCTCCTAGTTAATCTAGGATTTCTCCCGGATCATGTGTTCATAATGATGACATTGGCTGTG
>JAJEAQ010000667.1 GCA_022822685.1 Trichodesmium sp. jk18x7bins.61 | reverse complement strand
GCGATTAGCGTCCTATTTCATGTAGCGTAGCTAAAACCGTCTTGGCGGTTGCTATATTTATCGGAAATAATGCATTTAAAATTTCCAATAAAAAGCTATTGATTTATTTAGTTGAAAGCTTGAACTGGGAATTATTTTATTGAATTATTTTACATGGTAATTAAATCAAATATTTGTAACATTATTTTTGATAATTGGTATAACACATTTTTCATTTGTCAAAACAATAGGCATCTCCGAAAATGAATCTAGGAACATTGTCAAACTTTGGCTAATACCTAATTTATTGAGATATCTAATATATATTCTTCCAAGATAGCTTTAATGCCACCACTAACCATGAACAGACTAACAAAACTTTGCAGTTCGATAGTAGAACCTCTAGTAAAATCCAAGTGAAATGTTAATAAGGAACAAATAAAAATGAAAAAGTATGTATGTACTGTCTGTGGATACCTGTACTCTCCAGAGGTAGGAGAGCCAGATTCAGATATTCCTCCTGGAACTGCTTTTGAAAAGATCCCTGATGATTGGGTATGTCCAGTTTGTGGTGTAGGCAAAGAAGATTTTGAACCAGAAAAGTAACAACCATATTGAGGTTGGGCTGACTGGGTGACAGGGAGCTAAGAGTACATATCGGGGCTAGCATTTAGGGGTTGTCTTGAAATTGTCCACAGGATTCTAAGCTCTATCAAATTTTCAGACGTTTGATCACCCTCTAAGATATTTGGATTTAGGGATACTGGTTCCCTAACCTGTCTAGTGAATAGTAGGGTTGGCAAATATTTAGTTATCACGCCCGCCTCGATAAATTTGGCATTTTTTGCTCACCTTGCATGTACCTCTTTCTCAGTCTTAACCCCCTAAAACTTTGTAGCAATATTTATTGAAATTGATATAAGATATTTGGATTTAGGGATACTGCTTCCCTAAGCTGTCTAGATGGTAGGGTGGAAAGTCACCCCTTGTACAAATAAATTTTATCCGTTGTTCCCCTCAAGCAGTTTAGTTTATTTGATCGTGAGTAGTTGGTTTTTATAGATAAAATGTCCTTCCCAACAATAAAAGTTATAGTTGTAGGTGGGGGAGCAGCAGGCTTCTTTGCAGCGATCGCCTCCAGTAGCCCCCAGACTCATATCACTATCTTAGAAGCAGGGCAACAAGTTTTGGCGAAAGTACGTATATCTGGCGGTGGACGTTGCAATGTGACTCATGCCTGTTTTGAACCAGGGATTTTTATCCAAAATTACCCTAGGGGTGCTAAGGCGCTTCGGGGCGCTTTTACCAGATTTCAGGCTCGCGATACAGTGGGATGGTTTGAAGCTCAAGGTGTAAAGTTAAAAACAGAAGCAGATGGGCGGATGTTCCCCACTACTGATGATTCGGCTACTATTATTGATTGCTTAACTAAGGCTGCTATTGATGGAGGGGTGCAGATTCGCACTGGTGCAGCAGTAGTATCAGTTAAACACAAGACAGGGGCGAGAAACCGTAGTTTATTTGAAGTTGGGTTAAAATCAGGGGAAATCTTGGAGTGCGATCGCTTACTCCTAGCAACTGGCAGCAATCCTATTGGTTATCGTTGGGCAAAAGAATTTGGTCATCAAGTTGCATTGCCTGTTCCTTCTCTATTTACTTTCAATATCTCTGAGCCACGCCTCCAAGATTTAGCAGGTATTTCTGTTGATCATGTTTGCTTACAACTACCGATGGCCAAAATTAAACAGACCGGACCTTTACTTGTGACTCACTGGGGTTTAAGTGGCCCGGTAGTTTTGAAGTTATCAGCCTGGGGTGCTAGATTTCTCTACGAAAATCACTATCAAACTCATTTATTAATTAATTGGTTATCTGATATTAATTTAGAGGAGTTAAGACAACAGTTATTGGCACTCAAAACTTTGGAGAAGAAAACGATCGTTAACAGTTGTCCGTTTTCTCTGCCACGTCGTTTATGGGAACGTTTAATTATTGCTGCGGATATTGAGCCTCAAAAACGTTGGGCAGAACTATCGAATAAAGCAATTAATAAGTTGATTGTAGAATTAACTCAAGGTAGATACGAAATTCAAGGTAAAGGGTTTTTTAAGGAAGAATTTGTTACTTGTGGTGGGGTGAGTTTGAAAGAGATTAATTTTCAAACTATGGAAAGTCGTTTTTGTCAAGGGTTATATTTTGCCGGTGAAATTCTAGATATTGATGGCGTTACAGGAGGATTTAATTTTCAAAGTGCATGGACAACTGGATGGTTAGCAGGCCAAGGAATGAAAGTTGTATGAAGTTTTTGTTAGTTATATATTTTCCTGGGGTTAAGGGAGCAGGCATTTCTTATGACTCGCGCTCGTACACCACGATAAGCCAGGCACACGAATCCCCATCTATAATCTTTGATGCGCGATTAGTGTGTTCAATAATTCTCCTATATATATAGGGCTTTGCTCTCGCGTATTTACAAATCAGGGTTGAATCTCCTTTTACTGAGCAATTCCCCTATTTCAATCTGTAACTATACCAGCGCGAAGCCCTATAACTCCAAATCATTAATTGTTTTGACATTGCTTGGGAAGTAGGCCAAATTATATTAATAAAACTTATCTTTACATTGGCAAATCAAATTAAAATTATTTTTTCTGCTATGATGTCAAAGCCTTCTTTACTTTTCTTAACTGCTCTACTTGTTTGAAAATGTCTGGAAAACCCTGGGAAAACAGATTTTGGAATGCCTCGCTTTTGCCTTCTATTAAAATTTTATACTTGTCGTATTGATCTGAGGGTGACTTGTTTGAAAGCATGATGTCCATCATTTTTTCTGCCATGGTTTCAAAAACTTCTTGATTTGTTTCTTGCAATTCCGTAAATCGTTTTAATAAATTTGGAAAGAGTTGGGAAAACAATGTTTTAAATTCCTCGTTTTTTCTGTTCCATAAAAATTGAAACTGTTCGTAATCCCGGAACGAATCTCCTGAATTAATTTGTCTTATTTTTGCTGCCATGATGTAGAAACGTTCTTTAGATGCGTAATCAAATAACTTTTCCTTATCTCCTTTATAAAGAGCATCATCTTCTAGAATGTCTTCTTCTAGCCCAGAGTTGTAGTGTTCTTTTGATGCTATATATAAATCAACTTTGACTTCGTCATTTTTTTGCCCTTTGTATTTCATTCTTTCCACCCATTCGTCAATATGTACAGGTTTGTCAAAAAGAGATGGGTCAATTACATATTGTTTCACTCCTTGCCCGGTTTGTACATTAATTACCGGTGCAACATGATACTCCCATGTTTGTACGGGTTCTTTACCCAGAGCGACATCACCTGTATATATAGAATATGCTCTTAAAAATCCTGATTTAGCCACCGCAAATGCCTTTTCCACTTTATACCCTTTTTTAGTCAGTAATTTTGACATTTTATGCGCTCTAATATAACAACCAGCATCCACATAACAAAAAGGTATATTTGCTTTTTTTCCACCGAAACTAAACTCTGCTTTTTTTAACTCATCAAATAATTCTTGAGCTTTCTTAAGTGTAACTTCTTCCGTTTCCGGTTGTTCTTCAGTTTCAATCTTTTCCTTTAGTACCCAGCCTATTTTTCCAAATCCCTTTCCAGTAGTAACTTCAATCTTTTCCCATTGCTCCCCCACATCAGTTTCTCCTTCAGCTCTTTTTTTGATTTTTATTCGTGTATTGGGAAGTAATAATAGCAAAGGTTTTGATTTATAATCTGGCTTCTCTCTAAGTACAATTTTTTGATTTTTTGTCCTCTGAAATAGTTGTATCACAAAGTTGTCAACAATCTTACTTTTTTGTTTTGTCTCATTCCTTTGTTGGTGAGCTAAATTTGGCGTTTCCCTGCCGTGAATCTCTTCTCTATTCAACTGTATTGAATTTTCCTGTTCAGAATCCATAAGTTGAACAGACTTTGAATTTCTACATCCCAAGGTGAATATGCTTTTGAAGTTTTGTTTTGCTGGTTTTTCCTGAATGGCTTTTACTTTTTTTGTGGCTATTGTCTGATTTGGGGATTTTGACAACTGAATCGGCGCTGTTTCTTTTGGTATTTGTATATGGTACATTCAGAACTCCATTTTGATTAAGCTTTTATATTTTTTCTATGTCGAGGCAGATTATCCGTTTTATTTCTCTAGCCAAACCAAAATTAACTATTACAGCACTTTTGGGGATAATGAGGTGCAGCACAGTTGCTATTGGGCTTCTGATCTGGGAAAAATATAATGTACCTCACCAATATAAAAAATGCTGTGTTAGAGTCGACGCCCGATATTATTCGGGGCGCCTCTCCTTCAGAACCCCCTGTGAGACTTTCACCTCATCCGGCTCCTAGTTAAACTAGGATTTCTCCCGGATCATGTGTTCATAGTGATGACAATGGCTGTGGAGTGCCTCAAGGTTCCCCGGCTTCCAATTGTTATGGTTGCCATCCTTATGGTGTAGTTCTACCTTATCTC
>JAJEAQ010000100.1 GCA_022822685.1 Trichodesmium sp. jk18x7bins.61 | reverse complement strand
GCCTTCCTTAGCGGGTGAGACTGGCGTTTCCGCTTCACCCACATTCTTAACTCAGTTATCCGCTCTATATGGGTTATAGAGGCTGGACTCTAGCCATACATCCCCAGTTTCTAGGGGTTCCTGCTAGAAACGAACCGCACTTAGCTGCTAATAATAAAGCTCTCAGAACGATAAACAATAAAAAAGCTAACCACAACAGATGAGAAGAATCTAGTTGCCAGGCAATGATAGCTACAGGTACAAAACCAAAAACCATAGAGCGCACCTTACCTTTAAGAACAATCAGGCTCTTGGTTAAACCTAAGAAATATGCATCCAAAATATAAGTCAGGGACATAAATCCAATTAGTGGCAATAACCAGAAAACCAGGCGATGAATCATAGCGATCGCTTCTGTATTATTTGTCAATAAACCAAAGAGTGTATCTGGAAATAACACAAACATCATGGCATAACTGATTCCCAGACTCAAGGCAATTAAGAGATAAAATTTGAGTACAGAAACTAATTTTTGATGCCTTCCAGCACCGTAATAACTTCCCACCATCACTTGTGTTGCTAAAGCAAATCCTTCAATTAGAGCAATTGAGATGTTAACCACTTGAAACATTAAATTATTGCTCACCAATATTACAGTATCAAAGGCTGCACTCATGTTCATAAATATTACATAGGTAGAAGTATATGTCGATGTGATTGCAAAACAGTTTCTATTCAGTTTCATAACAGTTTTGAGAGCTTCTAGTTGCAATACCTTTCCTAAAACTCCAGGAACTAATGGCCACCAATTTGGGCTAGCTACAAACATGAGTCCAGCTATCAAACTCAGGTACTGACTCACTGCCGTTGCTACCCCGGCTCCCATGCTTTCCCATCCCAAAGTGATTATTAATAAGTAATCGAGAATTATATTTGTGCCTAGTGCTACCAATGACATTTAATTTTGACCCTAATTCTCGTTTATGTATGTCTTCAGCAGTGGCAGGATACATTCAAAGTTTTGGTTCTGATGGCCCGCCTTGCTGTTACGACGATCTAGATATTACTGACTGTGCTTTTTTAATTGGCACTAATGGGGCAGAATGTCACCCCATTGTTTTTAATCGCCTGCTCAAACATCACCAGAGAAATCATAACGTCAAAATCATAGTAGTAGCGCGACGCTGCACTCCCACCGCTAAAATTGCTGCTCTTCATTTGGCCATACAATATCGATCTGCTTAACGGTATTGGTTATTTATTATTGCGTTGGTGCGCGATCGATGCTTTATTTATTGATGAATGTACGACTGGTTTTGTCGATTTTACGGAAGTAGTTAAACACTATCCGCCAGAATTAGTAGCGCGACGCTGCGGTATTACTATAGAAGAATTAGAAACGGTTGCTCGTTATTGGAAAAAATCCCACAAAGTCCTCTCCTTGTGGTCGATGGGGGTCAATCAGTCAGCAGAAGGTGCAGCTAAAGTTAGAAGTATTATTAACCTCCATCTGATGACCGGAAATATTGGCAGACCAGTCACATGGCCTTTTGCTATGACTGGTCAACCCAATGCAATGGGAGGGCGAGAAGTTGGTGGACTTTCTCATCTTTTACCTGGTTATCGCTCAGTCAAAAATCCCCTACATCGTCAAGAAGTAGAGCAATTTTGGGGCTTAAAATCGGGTCAAATTTTGCCTACACCAGGTCTTAGTGCTTGGGAGATGATCACAGCTTTAGAACGAGGAGAAGTAGAGTTATTTTGGGTTGTAGCCACTAATCCTGCCGTAAGTATGCCTGATATTGAAAGAACTAAAAAAGCACTCCGCAAATCTCCTTTTACTATTTGCCAAGATACTTACTATCCCACCGAAATCGCTAATTATGCTCATGTTTTACTGCCTGCGGCTATGTGGGGAGAAAAAACTGGTACGATGACTAATTCCGAACGAGTTGTTACTTTTTGTCAAACTTTCCGAAAAGCTCCAGGTGTAGCTAAAGCTGATTGGGAAATATTCGCTGAAATCGGGTGTAGATTAGGTTTTAAAGAACAATTTGCTTTTAATAGTTCTGTGTGAGTCACTCTCTGTTAGCAAAAGAGTGATCGATTCAATGGCCGTTTCCATCGGGAGAAACTAGAAAGACGGGAAAACGCCTTTACACAGATTTTCGCTTTGCCACTTCCGACATGAAAGCTAGATTTGCAGCAATTCATTCTCGTGGCCTAGCCGAGCCAATAAATGAACAATATCCTTTTGTCTTAACCACTGGTAGACTTGACGGCCACTGGTATACTCAAACTCGCACTGGCAGGATCGATAAAATTGCTAAAATGCACCCCAATCCTTTTCTGGAGATTCATCCCCGCGATGCTGGCAAATTGGAGATTAAAGAAGGGGATTTAGTAGAAGTGCGATCGCCTCGTGGTATGGTGAAGTTACCCGCTAAAATCACAAAAGCGATTATTCCTGGGACTTTATTTGTACCGATGCACTGGGGTGAACTCTGGGCAGAATTAGCCGAAGCGAATGCTTTAACTCATCCGAACGCTTGCCCTGATTCCAAGCCACCTGAACTTAAGGCTTGTGCTGTGAAGATATTAGGGATAACTGGGGCTTGAAACAAAATCAAAACAGTTATGAGTTATCAGGTTGATGATAGGAGATGGCTTACCCGTCACTTTCATGTCCGCGATCGCCATTTTTGCACTTCCCAAAGCTCCGCAACGATAGATTGCAAAACCCACACCACTAATATATCTCTCACCAAATGAGCTTGAATCCCTTGTCAAAACAGGGCAACAATTTAACAGAATCTCCCGCTTAGTTCCCACCTCACCTATAATCTTTGATGCGCGGTGGGGTAAGCGGGAGTGACAATATATGTGATGTAGGGACGTTCCATGGAACGTCCCTACGTACGGTAAAAGCGTATTCAGGGTGGGGGAATTCAGAACCTAGACTTAATCTAAATATTTTGTAAAATTTTAAGTTTTTGCCAGGCTTTCCCTTTACTTAATATTGTTTCGACTGCCTCGATTCCTGCTTCTATATTGCTACAAATCCCACTATGCCATAAATAAAATGCACCGTTCCAAAGAATAGCTTTCATCCAAGCAGAAGGTTTATTTTGGAGGACTTGTTTTATATTTTCCACTAATCCCTCGGTGCTTTCTAGAGGATTATTTGGAGCGGATAAATTATAGTTGCGGGGATTTAAACGTAACCTTTGAAATTTATTGTTATGAGTATCCTTATAACCAATAATCGCAGTTTGATCGCTCGCCAAATCGCAACTTCCTTCTAATCCTTTGACTGTAGTAAAGTAGTTAACTCCTCTGAGAATAAATGCCTCTTGTATCATTGTTTCTGTAGCAGGATGGACGTATCCTGTTACCAAATGATAATCGCCTCGATAGGGCGACCAAATTAATTCCAATGTCGCCAAAGGTGGACGTTTTCCGATTTGTTCTCGATACGTTACTAAATCGTTAGCGAGGGGAAAATGTTTAGGTAAATAGAAAAAACTCAAACATTGCTGTTCTAAAACTTTACCTACTTCCACTAAAGATAATTTCGTCCAATCTACTCCCAAACCCTGCCAAATAGAAATTAAAGGAATACCTTCTTTAGTTGGCATTCGCTCACTTCCGTGCATTAAGACAGGTATTCCTGATGCTGCTAAAATTAAAGCTGTAATTATACTCAGGGGCGTGGTGCGCGATCGCCCATCATAGGGAGAACTCAAAAGCATAACTCTTTTAAAATTGCTAATTCCAGGAATATTGCCGCCTAACTCATCGTAAGCATCCAACATTCCCGCTAATTCTTCCCCTGTTGGTCTTTTTATCCTGTGTGCAATTAAAAATGCTCCGATTTGTGCTGGTGTTGCTTCTTGCAGTAACATCATTCTCGCTGCAGCTTTTGCCTCACTACGACTAAGATTTTTGCTAGTATGAGTACCGCTACCAACCTTTCGCAAAAATTCCCTAAATTCTTTACTCATTTGACTACTGACATATCTTTTTTTGGCAACAGTGGTTCAATTCAAGCCCACTCACCGTCTGTCAAGTTACTTGAGTATAGCATTTTCTACTCATTATATTCTCTCATCAAGGTCCCAAATGGGTTCTACATTAAAAACTAGAGCAGTGAGACAGAAGTGAAAATTTCTCTCTCCTTATCTGGTTTCCTAATCTTTTTAGCCCTGAGTCTTTTTCGTGCTACATTATAGTTTGATCATTTCGATTTTTTGATAAATTTAGCTCTATTAATGGAAACAAAAATAGCAGCACTAATTTTAGCTGGAGGAAAAAGTTCCCGAATGGGTGGTCAGGATAGAGTTTTAATTCCCAGGAAAGGGACTCCCATGCTTTTGCGAGTTGCTTATACTGCAAATATGTGTTGTCAACGGGTTTATATTTTGACTCATCGAGCTACTCAATATCGAAGTATTTTCCAGGATAATTGTATTTTTCTCGAAGAAAAAAACTGGGTAATGGTCCTTTAATAGCTTTTGCTGGGTAGTGATCAAAGAAGTGTGGGATAAGTGAGTAAGTCGTTCCAACTCTAAGGAGCGTTGTAGCTGCCGCTAGGCGACCTCATCGTCAACTCTGTTCTTTGTGCGGCAGTATTTTCCTTGCGACTATGAACCCAGAGCCAATTGAAATAGCTCACAACCAACCTTACTGTTACCTTAGTTTACTCCCTGGTTTTACCAAATTTATTCTGTCGGCGATCCCGATACCAGTCTGTTGGCGGACAATTCCATTAGTGCGTTCTAATTGCTGTGTTTTGTCTTTCCCAATAATGTGTTCTACGAATGGGGGTAAAATTCGCTCATACCCTCCCCAATCATCGGGATGCCATTGTCTACAGTTAGTTTGACCTTCTGTGTTAACTATCTGTTCTTCAATGAACTGGTCAGTATGTTTGCCGACTCTAGCAGCTAGAATCAATCCACTTGATGAGGCTTGAGTCATGCCTATCCAACAGTATCCTTCTGTCAATTCATTCATCTGACAGTGTTTTTGTTTTTTTTTTTTGAACAAATGACCAAAATTCATCACTGCTGATTTGTGAGGTTTCGATATTTTCTACGTGGGCATTATGAATCATTTGTCCTTTTTGAGAGGCGGCTCTCACCAAACTAACTACCGTATTATAGGCCAGATTCACTGTTCGACTAATTCCTCTGAGACTACTACCCTCAACATGAAGCCCAGGAACCATGCGCATTTGTTCTGGTTGAATTTGTCGGCGGTAGTGTAAAGTGTCGAAAGTTTCAGTGAAAGTTTGTTGGCCAACCGGGCAATAGTACCGTTGATTTCTAATACTTGTTTTTCCATGCTTATGGGATTTGTAATGACCACACAGAGGACATTCCATTATATACAAATTATATGGGGACAATATCTATTTCAGCATTCCCACACTTCCTTGACGCACTATCTTTTGCTGAGGGTTGATCTCAAATCAATCAGATTGAGCAAACTGATTGGGTTTTACTGCTGGCCTGCGATTTACCTAAATTAAAATTTGAAATTATACAAAGTTGGATCAAATCTTTAAATGATCTACCAGATAATATTATGGCATTAGTACCTCAAAATCAGAATAAATGGGAACCGTTATGTGCTTTTTATCGCCCCCAAATTTTACCATAATTAAAAAAATTTATAGAACTTGGAGGAAATTATTTTCAAGTTTGGTTATCATCTCTATCGGTGCAACCAATATTTACTTCAAAAGACGAAGTTATAATGCTGTGAAATTGCAATACATATTTTGATTGAACTGCTGAAAACATAGATTAAATGTTGTAATTA
>JAJEAQ010000446.1 GCA_022822685.1 Trichodesmium sp. jk18x7bins.61 | reverse complement strand
TTTATGGGGTTTGAGTTTGTGTGTTGGTTGTTTAGTTGTTTGGGGTGGGTTCTACGATCATGTCTGTTAAGTACTTGATGTGTATCTGGGGCTGTGATTCTGAGGCGATTTGATTGGGAGGGGGCTTGTTTTTGGGCTGGGCGAGTTAAATGAATTAGAGCAGTTAAATCAATATCAATTTCATGGGCAGTTAAGCTTAGAAAAAGTAGGTATATTTGGTCATTCCTTTGGATATTATACTGCCTTTGCTCTAGCAGGAGCCGAGATTAACTTTAATCAACTCAAACAAGACTGCGGCCCAGGAATGGAAGTCTTGAATATGTCGCTGTTGCTACAGTGTCGAGCTTTAGAATTGAAGCCTCAAAAATATAACTTAAAAGATGAAAGAATCGGAGCAATATTTGTACTATATCCAGTAAATAGTAGCTTATTAGGAAAAGCTGGTTTGAGTCAAATTAAATTACCTGTTTTGTGGGGAAGTGCCAGTGACGATAAATTGACACCCATAGTTTTGGAGAAAGCCAATTCTTTTGCCTGGCTGACAACTCCTGATAAACATTTAGTTTTAACAGAGGGAGCAGATCATATTAATATCGATCTGGCTACAATCAAAAATAATACTTTCACTTCTATAAAAGAATTGATTAAACCAGAGACGGAAGTGGTAGTTGGTTATGCTAATGCTCTTGGTTTAGCATTTTTCCCTACCCACGTTGCCGAACGCACTGCATATCGTCCCTATTTGCAAGCATCCTATGCTCAGGCAATCAGCGAACAACCTTTTAATCTTAGTTTAGTTAGAAGATCTTTGTCACCTTTGAAGTCAGTAGAGCCGGCTCGCCTTGACAAGCGATCGCCATCAATATCTCATAAATAGAGTCTTTGTTTGTAGTTGCGATGCGACACCCTAAATACATCTCTGTTGCGCAGAGATGTATCACTGCAATCAAGCCCAAAACCATTGTTATTGATATCATTCCAACTACCATCTTTATTCCACATAGCAGCATAATGCTCGTCACCGTAAGAGTTGCCATTATTAGGTTCTTCTGTGGACCAATTTGTATAAACAGTTGTTGTATCACTTACCCATTCAAAATTACCTTCAGTCTTCTTTGTATAAACAGTTGTTGTATCACTTACCCATTCAAAATTACCTTCAGTCTTCTCATCAGTGAACCCAATCCAGAAGGGGTTTACATTACCGAAGATTGGCAATAGCCAATCTTCGGTAATGTTATCAATTGTCACTAGGTAACCATCAAGGTTAACTGCCTCCGCCTCTGCTTCTTTCCATTTAGCAGGATTAGTCAAACAATAGTTGTCGCCGACATGAAGGTGGCAGATAAGATCCCTCTGAGCTATTCCTCTTGCTTCTTGCCCTTTGCCTTTTGCCTTTAAGGAAAACATAGTCATCTGCCCTGGAATTATGGCTGTCAATTTCGATAAAATCCTTGTCTTGCAGATTATTTTATTTATTTAAACTTGACGATAAGCAACTACAGCATGAAAAGGAGCGCCTTCTCCTAAGCCTAGCATTTGTAATACATTTGACTTTCGGTAAATTACTTCTACTTGGCTAAATCCAGGAATACCATTAGCATTTCTTACAGACTTAAAATAACGTTTGACTAACTCTACTTTTGTAACTTCCGAACCATCTCGCCAGGCAGCGATCGCCTTCTGATCAAACATCCGATTGGAAAAGTTAATAATGACGATGCCACCTGGTTTAAGAATGGGATGAATTTCATAAAATATGGCATCAGGATATTGAAGATATTGAATCGAAACGCAGTTGAGAACTGTATCAAAATCTCGATCTGGTAGAGGAATTTTGAGGTCTTTATTCAAGTCTTGGACAAAATAATGATTTAACCAAGGATTTTTAGCTAACTCTTCCTCATTCATACCATGGCCTTCTACATGGGTAAATTCCATGTCTTCTGGTAAGTGGGAAACCCAATTACTCATCATATCTAGAATTCTAGTGTTAGGTTTGAGGCGATCGCGATAGAAATTGGTCAATTGGTCAATAGAACCTTCATCCACATGAGTGACAAACCTAGGGTAAGAATAAAATAGTAGATCTTCAGAATCGTCTAATTTTTGGCGTTGATTAGTTTGGAGTAACATAAATGGCGCATATTACAGCAGTTTCCACCCTTAGTAGACCACAGTAGAGACTTACATAGAACTTCCCTACAAGGGTTTCAGTTTTGAGGATGTGGTTCACCTATACGAAAAGCGCTGTAATGTGAGAATATGATAGGTGTTGGTAAATAAAAAGATGAAACTTGAACAGACTTGACCCCAAATCTAGCAACCGCCAAGACGGTTGAGCCTGTCGCCGACATGAAATAGGACGCTAATCGCCAGACATACTCAATGGCATCTCGTAAGCAATCAAAATTTTATAGAGCGTAACTATAGGGTATGGCCAGAATTAGGCGATTCCGGGACGGATCCCTTTGCTACGCACGTGAAACGCGAATCCCTATCTATAAAATACTACTTCTCTTCTATTAACTAACTGCTCTGGCGACTGCTATACTTAAGCGCGACCTGTTCATATGGCGAGGTGGCTCGATCACCTCAAAAACTTCAGACGATACAAGAGGGTAAACCCAAAAGAGTCTTTCGGCGACAGGCTCAAGTAGTGAGTCGGCAACGAAGATGGAACTCTCTGTCGGGCCAAGGATGGGAGAAAAAGGGTTTGAGCCGGGAGGCTCAATGCTGTTTTGTAATGGAACAGATCGGGATTCTAAATTTGTCCCCCCCATGTAGAGCCTGTAGCTTTAGCTAAAACATGTATTTCCTAAACAGGAAAAGCCGACTTCTCCTCTCACTCATGGGAAAGACGCTCAGATAAAGAAACTTAAGGTCGACAAAAGTTAGATGTCAAAAATGACAAAG
>JAJEAQ010000166.1 GCA_022822685.1 Trichodesmium sp. jk18x7bins.61 | reverse complement strand
TCTTTTCCGTGAAGGCTAGGGGTGAAAATCCCTAGGGGACTCGGTGTCCCGTTTCAGACGACCAGTTGAGCCTGTCGCGCGACCTGAACAGGTCGCGCAAATACTTCTAATATATTACCTGCTGATCTGGAACTAGGGCCTTGGGAATTTAATCTCGGACAAATGAGAGATATTGAAATCGATTTTTCTGGGGGATTAACTTCTCAGCCAGCTTGGTTTTTTCAAGGGAATGGAATTAAAAATGATGTCAGAGTAGCCTTGACAATTCAAAAACCTTGGATAAGATTACTGTCGATGTTAGAGCAGCCTGGGTATATAAAGCTGGTTTATTTACTGCTCAAAAAGTTGGCAGTGATACCAAAAATATCTTAATTTATGAAAAGTATTAAAGGAAAGAAGAAGTAATAAAATCAATTTTCAAAGGGATTTTTACCTCAAAACATACATCGAAGGTAGTAGTAGGATGGGCAAATATCACGCTGATTTAACATGAATATCCATAACTGAATATTTGCCCACCTGAATATTATGGCTGTAGCAAACACTGAGCCAATATGAAAAGCAAAAGGCACACCACTAATTTCAAAAATATAGTGGGGGTGGGGGACAAGGGACTATCTTATAGCAGTACTTTTGCCTCTTGCCTCTTGCCTCTTGCCTCTTGCCTCTTGCCTCTTGCCTCTTGCCTCTTGCCTCGGCCGAAGGTTGTTGAGCACAACAGTTTACGGCTGATTATACTTAGCTTTTCTCTAGCTTTTAAGCCAACTAGTTGCACCCTTACGCCCGATTAACTAATAGTATGAATCTTTAAAAAATTAGTCCCCCGTGTATGCTTGGTAGGAATACCACCCACAATCAAAATTTTCTCCCCTGGTGTAGCCCAGTTTCTTTTCAATAAATAACTTTGAGCCTGTGCTACTAAATCTTCAAAAGAATCAACCTCTTCATTCAATAATATTGGCTTCACTCCCCAAACCAAATTCAAACGGTGGTAAACCTTTTCATTGGGAGTAAATGCAATTACAAATGCTTTTGGCCGTTCGCTAGCAGCCAAACGGGCTGTATAACCAGAACTAGTAAAAGCAGCAATACAACGCAATGGTACAATTTTATCAATAATATTAAGTGCTTCGCTGATAGCATGGGTTTCATCCGTTTCTGCTGGAGGATAATTAACAAATTTTGTATCCTTTTCTACATCTGCAGCAATACGAACCATCATTTCTACCGCTTTAACTGGGTACTTGCCTACGGCTGACTCTCCAGACAGCATGACTGCATCAGTACCATCAACAATAGCATTTGCTACATCACTAGCTTCGGCACGAGTGGGGCGTGGCTCGTGAATCATACTTTCTAACATCTGGGTAGCTGTAATCACCGGAATACCTTTTTTGTTGCACATCCGAATCATATTTTTTTGCAACATCGGTACTTTTTCCGGCCTCATTTCTACTCCTAGATCTCCCCTTGCTACCATTAAACCATCGGATTCTTCTATAATAGCTTCTAGGTTAGCGATCGCTTGTGGCTTTTCTATTTTTGCTATCACTGGCACGTCTGCATCTTTTTCCCTTAAGATGGATTTCAGGGTCAGAATATCTTCTCCACTACGTACAAAACTCAATGATATCCAGTCTACTCCCTGAGATAATCCAAATTCTAAATCTTTTTGATCCTTTTCTGTCAGGGAAGGCAAACGCAAATTCAAACTTGGTAGATTAACTCCTTTACGACTTTTAAGTAATCCACCTGTAATAACTTTGCAAATTACAGCATTTCCATCTACTGACTCCACTTTTAATTCTAACAACCCATCATCTAATAATACTTGGGTATCTGGTTTTGCTTCTTCTGCTAAATAAGGGTAGTCAATGCCAACTGTTCCTGGTTGATGAGTATCATCAGTTACTGGAACTAATGTTAATTGTGTTCCTGCTTCTAAAGTTATTGCGCCATTAGGGAGTTGACCAACTCTTATTTTAGGTCCCTGGAGGTCTTGCAAAATAGTAATGGGAGTATCTAACTCTTCGGATGTGGAACGCAATAAAGAAACTGTGCGAGCATGGTCTTCATAACTACCGTGAGAGAAATTTAGTCTTGCTACATTCAGGCCGGCTTCAATTAGTTGTTTAATTATTTCTGGAGAATTACTGGACGGGCCAATAGTGGCAACAATTTTAGTCCGATGAGGTATAGACATCATAATTAATTGTGAAATCAGAGTGTATTTTTTCTCTCAGACTCTGCTATTATATATCTTGTTCAGGAAAATGAATATCACGACTTACGCAAAAACGCTATACATAGTAAATTGCAAAGTATAGTGGCAGACTATAAATAGTGTTTACGACTACAAATTGCGTAAGTCCTGTATGTGTGACAGCATGGATGATATCGCACAGTTGGACTACGTTAACCTGACTCAATTTTGCTAGATCAGCTATGATCCGCCGAAGGCCTAAAGGCAGAAATTATAGGACAGGTATCCTGCTGAAAGGCTTTGTGATTACACACACAAAACTTCTTGTCTTTTTGCTTTATGGATTGAATACCCTACCGTTAAGTACAATGTCTGCAATTGGTTGGGTTTTTTTAGATTTCACTGCTGCTGGCTGACCTACTAGCTAGGTATCCCCATCAAATTAATTGTCTCTTCTGCTATCAGCCATTTGCCATCTTTATTGTGCAAGCGTCTCTATAACCAACATTCAAAGAGGAGTTGATTATGATGACTGAAGATGAAGTTAAACAAACGATTGCTCAACTTGCTGAATTTGCCGTCAAACCAAGACCTGCACCGATTCTGAGAACGCCGAAAGATTATGGCATGGAGTATGAGGATGTATTTTTTCCATCAATGGATGGAGTTCCTCTAGAAGCTTGGTACATCCCGGCTGAATCAAACAAACTGATCATTGCAAACCATCCGATGCCAATGAACCGTTATGGTTCCCCTGGCCACATGGAGCCATGGAGTCAGCTTTCTAACTTTGAGGTTAATTTTGTCAAAGCATATAAGCACCTCCATGATGCTGGTTACAATGTTCTTGCTTATGACTTGCGTAATCATGGGAATAGTGGTGGAGCAAATGGTGGAGTTTGTGGTATTGGTATGTATGAGTGGCGTGATGCTATTGGTGCAATGCAGTATGTGAAAAATCATGAGAAACTCAGTAAAATGAAAGTTGGCTTATTGAGTCGTTGTACTGGTGCTAACGCAAGTATGATCGCGATGTCAAAATACCCTGAGTATTTCAAAGATATTAAGTGTATGGTTGCACCTCAGCCATGCTCAAGGGCCGATCTGATGGGTCAGTTTGCTGAGATTTCTGGTATTGGTGATAGAAAAGACGAGCTTAATTCTGAAATTAAAAAGTTTGGTGGCTTCAGCCTTGATGAAATGTCACTTCATCCATATGTAAAAGATATTAAAGTTTCTGTCTTTTATACTCAAGTTCATGATGATGAATGGACTAAGCCTGAAGATGTTCAGACTACCTATGACTTGACTCCGCTTAACGATAAAAAACTTTTTGGGATCGAGGGAACAAAGCGTCGGTTTGACGGTTACAACTACTTTGGTAAGCATCCAGAGCAGATGATCGAGTGGTTCAATAAGTATATGGGTTAAGCATTACACATCTCCAGAAATTATATAAACCTGTTCTCAAAACCTTGTAGAGATATTCGACGGAACGTCCCTAAATTTTTTTCGGAGATATCTATGGTTTTGAGAGGTTTTTGAGACAAGTTTCCTAGTGGGGCCTAGACAAAACAGGCTAATAAAATAGTCTCAAATTTAGATGGGGAGTCGAAAAAGTATAAATCCAGGGCTGATAAGAGTTTTCCTGGGGAATACTACGCAAACAGCCCTTTTTCCCCTTTGCCGTCTTTTCCTTGTCTAAACTAAGTCGGAGGCACTTTATAGCTGAGAAAATGTATAAGTACCACTAGATTTGTACATAACCCACAAGCGATGTAGGAGATGACAACTAACAAAGATGCAATCAATCAAAAAAACCAAAAACACTACCTCTATTCCAGAAAATTCAATTTCTTCTAGCTCCACTCAAAACTCTCGAATCCTGTGCTAAAAAGTATGGAGAGATTTTGATCTGGGCAAGTTATTCTGGTGAAGTTGTGTTTGTCAATAGCCCACAAGCCCTACAGGAGATATTGACAAAGGATAAGAGTGAGTATGAAGTTCCTGCCTTAGAAGTGTTAAAGCCCATAGTAGGGGAATACTCAATTCTCATGCTATCAGGCGATCGCCACGATCAAGAAAGAAAACTCTTGACGCCTCCATTTCATGGGCAAAGAATGGGGAACTACGGTGAGTTCATCTGTAACATCACTAAGGAAGCAGCCTGCAAATTAACAATAAGTAAGACATTTCAAGCCCGTCACCTCATGGAATAAATTACTATGCAGGTCATACTCCAAGCTGTGTTTGGTCTATATGATAGCCCCTGCTACTCGCAAATCAGATTAATGTTAAAAGATATTACTGAACTTACCCCAGCCCCACTCCGAGCCAGTTTATTATTTTTTCCCTGGTTTCAAAAGGATTTAGGCCCTTGGAGTCCGGGGGGTCAATTCCAGCGCCAACTGCGACAACTTGACGAACTCCTCTATACAGAAATAGCTACTCGTCGCGCTCAACTTGACCCCAATCGTACAAAAGTCTCAAGGGGTGATACCAATTTGATAAATGTTGGCTACAAATATTTGCCGTCTTTCATAAAGTCAGAAGTCAGAAGTCAGAATCAATATCTTAAATATGATTTCTGTTGGGTGAATATCCCTTTTTAATCAAAGATAGAACTGACGAAAAATATTTGAACTCCCATGATTATTTGTAGCATTCTTTTTTCACGCATGGTATGACAAGGAAGCTAAAAGATAGACAGAAAAAAGGTTTTCATAAATAAATTGAATAATAGTTCAAGTACGGGAGAGGGCTTATTCAGAAAAGGGTAGTCCTTTGAAGATTGTGATTTGAATTGGTGTCACCTTCTCTATAATCGGGATAAATCCAGCAAAAATCACTACTTGTATACCACTACCAAGATTTGATTATTGAGGCTTTATATGGCTTAGGCTTGGAAGTTAAATACGATCAGCCACTTTTGCTGCCATTAAAACAACAGTAGCCCGCGCCTCAACCTGATACTTAATGCCAATAACTCTTGTAGCTGTATCTAAATCATTAAAATCTTGAGGAGAAGGAAAAGCAGTATTAACAATTAAATACCAACTTTCCCCTATTTTTAAACGTGGTAACTCAAACATTAGAGGTTTCCAATAAGCATTCAAAATAATATGAAAATATTCACCACTTTCTGGATGCTTTAAACTCAAAGCTAAACTGTGAGAATCTTTCCACCAATCAGGTATTGCTAAATGTACTCCATGCCAACTAATATTAGGTACTTCCCAAGGATCGATTTCCTCTTCATTTATAGCTAAAGATGACTCCGGTGTACCGGCTCCAACAGTAGCTAAAACTTTATCTACACGCATAATTTCTAACTTTTGGGTAAAACTAATCATCCCCCGGACAAATCTTAATAAATCAGCTTGTTTCTCAACTTGACTCCAATCAAACCAACTCAGTTGATTATTCTGACAATAACCATTATTATTGCCGAGTTGCGATCGCCTAACTTCATCCCCCATTAACATCATTGGTGTACCTTGGGAGAAAAATAATATAGTGAAAAAATTCTTAATTTGTCGCAGTCTTAATACTCCAATTTTTGGATCGTCCGTTGCTCCTTCACATCCACAATTCCAACTATAATTATCATTAGCACCATCGCGGTTATCTTCCCAGTTAGCTTCATTATGTTTCTGGTTGTAAGAAACCAAATCATTCATCGTAAAACCATCATGGCAAGTAATAAAATTAATACTATGATTCGGTTCGCGATCTGCCTGAGGATAAATATCAGGACTACCCATAATTCTTGCTGCTAATTTATTAACTATCTGAGGTTCGCCTTTAACAAACTGACGGAGATCGTCGCGATAAGGCCCATTCCATTCCGCAAAGCGATCACCAATAAATGAACCTACCTGATATAATCCTGCGGCATCCCAAGCTTCTGCAATAATTTTTGTTCCGGCTAAAACTGGATCGGATTCAATAGCCCACAATACAGGAGGATCTTCCAAAGGATGGCCTGACATACTACGGGACATGACAGATGCTAAGTCAAATCGGAACCCATCAACGTGCATTTCTCTCACCCAATAACAGAGACAGTCAACAATCAGCCGATGTACAAAAGGATTATTTGTATTAAAAGTATTACCACAACCGCTGTAGTTACTGTAGTAAGTAGGATTGTCTGGTTCGAGAATGTAGTAGGCTGAATTTTCTAGACCTCGGAAAGAAACAGTTGGTCCGTTTTCGTTACCTTCGGCAGTGTGATTAAATACCACATCCAAAATTATTTCTATCCCTGCTTTATGCAAAGCCTTAACCAGATCTCGGAACTCATCTATTTGTCCAAATATATCTTGGCGAGAACTATAACTGTGGTGAGGAGCAAAGAAGGCGATCGGGCTATAACCCCAATAGTTAGTTAATGGTTCACGTACATCTTGTTCATCAAATTGCTGTACAGGCAATAATTCCACAGCAGTGATGCCCAATTCTTTCAGATATGGAATTTTTTCCACCAATCCGGCAAAAGTACCACGTTTTTCTGGTGCAACGCCAGAGTTAGGATTACGAGTAAATCCACCCACGTGCATTTCATAAATCACTGTGGAAGCATAGGGGATGTTTAGAGGTTGATCATCTTCCCAGTCATAAGTAGTTGGATCAACTACTACACCTTTGAGGGCATAGGCACAGTTATCACCATAACCAGTAGCGGCTTCACGACTATATTTTTTTTGTCCCACTACTACCTGGGAATATGGGTCAAGTAAAACTTTTGAACCATCAAACCGATGACCTTTTTCTGGTTCAAAAGGTCCATAGACTCGGTAAGCGTATATTTGTCCAGCTCTAATACCACCAATAAAAATGTGCCAGTAATGATGGGTTTTATGTTGTTTCGGGTCTAGTAAAATTACTTGTTCAGGTTTGGCTGCATGAGGTTCATCAAATAGTAGTAATTCTATTGCTGTCGCATTTTTAGAGTATATAGAAAAATTTACTCCTTCAGGGTATTTGAAGACAGTAGCACCAATCGGGAAACTCTTGCCTGGTAATATATTAAGATTCATAATTTTTCACTTATTTAATTGTTAGATAACCTGTTTTTTTATACAATATAAGTATACATTTTCAAACCAAGAAGAATATCAGTTGAATTCAAGACCACCAACTCAAAATCTCCTGTGGGACTTATAGCAGTTTTCATTTAGTTAAAGTACAGATATTTAGGTTGAAAGGCATCAGGCAAAAGGTAGAAGTTCAGTAGTCCATTAAGCATGAAAAACGTTATAAATCCAATATTTATTTATGAAAAAAGTAAGAAAGGAAGATTTACACTTGATTCTTTTATTTTTACACATCTTCTTTTCTGCCTTCTGAAGGCTGCCCTCAGCTGGTGCAGTGAGTCAAAAAAATTTGGGAGGAGAAACTATGTATGAAAAAATTTTAGTTGCAATCGATACTTCTGCTATCGGCGATCGCGTGTTTGACACAGCCCTAAATTTAGCAAATAACTCAAGTCTGATGTTAATTCACGTTCTCTCGGAGGAAGCAGAAGAAAGTCCTGTTTGTTATTGGCCTATAAATATGAGTTACAATTCAGAGATTATCAAAGAATATCATCAGCTTTGGGGGAAGTTTGAGCAGGAATGTTTACAAATGTTGCAATCCAAAGTAGATGCAGCAAAAGAGGTGGGCTTAAATAGTATTGATTTTACTCAAGTCAGAGGTAATCCTGGCCGGGAGGTCTGCAAACTAGCTGAACAATGGAATGCTAATTTAATTGTTATGGGACGTCGTGGACATTCAGTTTTTAGCGAACTACTATTGGGTAGCGTCAGTAATTATGTTCTTCACCGCGCTCATTGTTCTGTTCATATTGTACAAGGTTAGTTTTTTTTGTTATTA
>JAJEAQ010000152.1 GCA_022822685.1 Trichodesmium sp. jk18x7bins.61 | reverse complement strand
TATTCGTAACTGGTTTATTCATTGTTGTTACTATACATCACAGTGACTCAGAAATGTTTTTGCTTAGGGGTTTCCTTGGGATTGGCGATCGCTTTCCTATTGTACCTCACGCTTCTTGGGAAATACTATAGCTATGGATAGCGCTAAAGCGCAACTACGAACAATTTTTTTTTAATCCGCAATTCTGTAACAAAATTGTCAAACTAATGAAGTGCGAGCCAGATACTCATACTTTGTAGTTTAGTTCAAATACATAACAGCTCATTCACCTAATATTTACCACTTTTTGCGGTATTTATTTGCTTCTTTCTTTTTTTTGCTTACTGCCATAATAAATAAGAAAAATTCCATTGCTACCATTCCTCATACCATACCTGGTTCGGGTACAGTTACAGAGTTTAATGGGTTATTAGGAGCGGTCAAATTTTCCTTACCATCTTCAACTTTGCGGTTAAAACGATCTGTTGCTACTTCTGCAAGTCTGAGGGCTTCCCGTTGTTCGTCGTTAACTAAGACAATCATGGAAGAATAGGGGGTAACTATTTTGTAGGTTTTGGCGATCGCATGAATAGCGTCTAATTCATCGAGGGTTTCCAAATTCATTTTTTGCTTAACCCTAAAACTAACTGTTGGGCGGCCAGAAGTGCAAAATCATTTTCTGTTGTTTCTTCACAAGAATTTCTTTCCATAAACCAAGCGTACCCGTCTGCCACACTGACAACAGACTCCCCTAATTTTGATTTGGCAGTCACATGCTGGAAAATTTCGCTAAATTTTGTTCCGACTCCTCTCCCATTCTTTTGAATCAATTTTAATGTGGCATCATCATAAGCGGGTGGCATTGCACCCAAATTTAACATCCACAAAGGTGCAGATAAGTTTGGCATCTCTTTGCTGTTATCAGATAGTTCATAACTGCCTCTATCGCTAACTAATATTATCCCATTGTAGCGCCTCGTAATTGGAGAAACTGTTGCAGCATTTCTTTTTATTGAAGTGTACCGAAAAAGACCACTTGATCAGAATTAAACTGACTTATATCATCAATACGTCTGGGTGATACCCCAACATTAGTCAAATATAAGTCAGCATCACCATTAGCAAAACTCAGGTCTCCAAAACCATTAGCCATTAACCACTCTATAGTCTGTTTTAGCTCTTGGCTTTGAGATTTCATACTGCAATATCTAGCACTACTACAAATCCCTCGCTTTCTGGTAAAAATTCTGTTGTAGTTGCTAGGGGTTGAGCATAAATCCGATCGCCATTGACAAAATTAACCTGATGTTGTTGTGGAATTTGGTCAGCAATAGCAGGCACACTGGGAGGCAGCCATGCTTCTTGATAGTTTCTAACATACTCCGCGTTGTACATTCGTTGAGTATCTTGATTCCAATATATATTGCGTTTTTCCGTTAACTGGGGTAAAGCCCAACTGTTGTCTTGTGCCATTGCTTGATAAGTTAACCACAAGTGCATTTGAGTTGGTGGCTCTGGATTATTTTATGACAACTTAGCTGGCACTGGAAATGCCCGCAAACGATACTGACGAAGGCCGACTTTTTCCAGCAAAGCCGGATCGATTGGGCGTTCTCGTCGTACTTGAGAAGTGTAGACTTTTTGGGCTGCACCACGGAGTGAAATTTGGAACGGAAAACGTTTTTCTAAATTGTCAGTATCGCCTAACCAAATACCTGTAATGACTGCACTTTCTGGGAGGATAAGATAATAGAGTAGCTCTTGAGGCTCAAAGGTTTGATTTTCATAGACTTCATATAATTCAAGATCTGCCCAATCCCCATACTCTGTAACTTTAACTTCTTGTTTTTTTAGCCAGACTTTTTGCTGCTCAATATTCAATAATCCTGCTTTCACTTCATCTCGATTTGCTGTGGATTGCAGGGCATTAAGAATTGCCTTTTGTTCTTCTTTTTGAATAGGTGTATCGAAAAATTGACTGTAGAGTTTTCCGGCCTTTTCTCTATCTTTTGCAGAGCCTTGATATAAGAATGGTGAAATGAGATGATTGAAGTAATCTTGTAATGATTGATTTAGAGATTCTGGTAAACCAAATGTGCTTCTGTACATGACGCTAATTTGGTTACTTTTGACAGCTGTACTTAGATAACGATATGAGGATAAATAGGCATTAATTAGTCCATTTCGAATTAAATCAGAATTGGCTACAAGTTCTTGGCGATCGCTATCAGTTCTGATTGGTAAATCTAACATTTGAAAGGCTAAAGCTTGGGGTTGTTGTTGAAATGAAATAAACATAATCATCCAAGCAACTATCAGAGCTACAGCTCCTTGAAATGTCGCTCTATGTCCATGTTCAGAAGCAAACATTCTCAGTATTCTTTGCCCAGAATAAATGTATAAACTCGCGAATGCTGAGGGCATCAAAACAAACAAAGTTAAAGAAAAACCAAAGATGAATAAGAAGAAGAGTGTTTCCCAGAAATAATGAGGATAGTTAGTCAATTCATAAATAACTACTTCTACCTAGTTAAATGAGAAAACTTCTCGCCGGCAAATTGCAGCTACTGGCACAGCATAAAATAGTAGTAATACTCCCACATATAAACCAGTTAATAACATCAGGGTGTGGGCAAACATTTGTAACCATGATATTAAGGTATTTATATTACTATAACCATGTAGCATTTCCAGAAAAAAGGCGACAATACTGATCAATATTGTGCCCAAAATTAAAGTACTAGCTTCGGTAAGTTCTCGTAGCACAAATAAACGCAATAAACAGAGTAGAAATAGAGGTGCTTCTACACCATAAAATAAACGGAGTAATTGTAAAGGCTTTTTTTTGAAAACACCTCGCACTGATAATAGTACAAATAGTCGTAACTGCTACTATCCCAATGAAAGTAATCAAAAATTGATGAGGGCTCAATCCTGAGAATGTCCCTTCTATTAAATATACGCCAATAACTGGTAAGATAAAAAATAGGCCCATCCTAAAAATGCCTGATTCCGGACCCAAAATATACTATAGAATGTCAGATCCAGAAATGTTTTTGCTTTGAGCATAAAATTCTTAGAAAAATTTAAATATAGGAGGCGATTAGCTAATAATATTATGTCCGCTATCAGGTTTATATATAGAGCTTTATAGTTGCAGTTTAGAGCTAAATTTTTGCACCACATCGCAACTACAAACAAACAAAAATGTTTTGCTCAGTAATTAAGCGGTTAGGAGGTTGTGTCCAATGGATGAAATTATCTATTGTGATCGGGATCGATACCTGCTTCTCGCAATAGCTGTTCTAACTTTTTAGCACGCTCTTCAGCAATTTCTCTAGCCCGACGCTCTTGTCGTAGTTGTTCTTCAGCTACAGTGGCAAGATTTTCTGCAACCTCTAGTTGTTGTTGCACTCCAATATAATCTGCAAACGCTCGCTCATTAGGATGGTACAAGGTTAATGTTTCTGCTGTTAGCTCAAACCGAATACCTAATCTGGGCGAAACCAAACCATTCATTTCATCAACCATTTCTAGGAAAGATTCTGAACGCAACCACCCTATCAAATTATTTTTTTGAGGATCGTAGAGATAATATTCTTCAACTCCATAGCGGTCATAAAATAATAGTTTACGATTCATTTCTTTAGGCGTATTTCCTGGAGAAAGAATCTCAAATACTACTTGTGGAGAGATGTTATTTTCTTTCCACTGTTGATAAGAGCCTCGGTCTTTTTTTGGCACTCCAAAGACTACCATTACATCAGGTGCTTGTCGTAATTTATTATTATTTTCTACTGGATACCAAAGTAAGTCCCCAGCCACAAAAACTTCAGAATTATCTGCAAATAACCAAGCTAAATTATAATGGATGACTGTAATCCAACGAAATTGAATTGTATTATCTGCCATTGGTTGGCCATCAGTATCAGGATAAACAATTTCGGAATCGGTTTGGGACAAAGAAAGTGGTGTCGCCATGTTTTATCTCCTCAAAACCTCAGTATTTTAAGTATATACTATAAGAAAGAATAGGGAAAAAGTTACAAATTGAGAGATAGTAGGATGGGCAAATACTAAGGTGATTTACAATTAATATTGATAATTTAATATTTGCCCACCGAATCTGATAGCTGTAGCCTACATTTAGTAAATTGTTATTATTTAGCGCTACATCACAACGACAAACAAAGTTTTTTTTATCAGTAATTAAGCCGACATAATATTAATTATCATACTTCTCCTTTTTGCAGATAAATTAAGCTATAAATTAAGCTATAAATTAAGCTATATATTAAGCTATATATAAATCTGAATAAATTTCGGGAATTTAATTTGATTGTGTGGCAAATAACCAAGACTCTAAACATTTGAATCAAGAATAGCTGACCGTAACAAAAATAACTCCCAGTGACAAAACTAAAAATACTCCCACCATCTGCAATGCCAATATTCCCTGACTCATTGCCACCAATAACAAACCATCAGCTACCCGCTGATACCACACACCTACCAATATCAAGAGCAATAACCCCAATAAACCAACTTTTTTTAGTCGAAATATTACCCGCTCCAGTAAAAAACAGCGGATAACGCAACCACTTTATACTTCTCACTAAGAGCCTTTTCATTTTTGTCAAAGTAACTCCAGGCCACGTCAACTCTAGTAAAACTAAGAATACAAATAACCAACTAACCTGTAATTCTAAAGTATAAGCAGGAATCAAAATTAGCTTAACTATGATACTGTAGTTGTAGGAGGCAAACAATATCCACTATAGCAGAAATTGAGGTAAACTAAGCAGGTAATCAGGTGCCGTCAAAATCTCATTGACTCCACATAATAGTGTAGGTAATAAAAACGCCCCGCTCAAAAGCAAAACATACAGGCAGATAACTCGCAAAATCCCAGCCAACTTTTCAGAGCAACGTAAAGCGTAATTGCTACACAACTGCAAAACATAGCAAAAAAATAGCACATTGCTAGCGCCTCTAGTTGGTGCAACTCCAGTTACTGCCATCAGCCAAATAATTGTCATTTGTATTGCCAATAGCCTGGTGACACAACGTCGCCATAACAATTGTACTTTCAACGTAGCTAGTTTTTTTAATGTGATGAAAATATGTATCTTCTGCCAAACTTCCTCCTTTGTTTTTCACTGCCTGCTTTCTGATTTTTTGATCAGGCTGGAGCAATATACAAACACCAGAAGCAATACCACCAGCAAATGTGAACAATAAAGAAATGATTAAACCAGTTGTGGCTAATTTTACTTCTGTAGTAGGATTTATATCTAAGCTACTTTTTGCCCATTTGACTACCTCCATCATTAAATATGGATCGTAGGGTTCAATAATATGGTCGGCGGTGCCAGAAATTATTAACAATCGAGCAGTGCGAACGCTAAAATCACCGCAAATGTGATTACTATCGTTGATGCAAACAGGATTTTTGTTGACTGTTGCCTGTTGCAGTGTGACTCGTAAGTCTTGGGGAGAGTTAATTTGTTCATAAACACCAGCGCCCAAAAATAGATTTCGGGGGATTGTGGGGGTAGCAGTGCCACTAATGCCCAAAATGATTGTAGATCGCAATACTTCTTCTTTTTGTCCCAATGTTAATGCTGTGGCTCCCCCCATCGAATGACCTAGGATGCCAATGCGCTCTTGATCAAACATTTCTGGGTGAGAGCGAATATAAGCGAGAACTGCTGTCGCATCTGTCTGGGTTTGTTTTTCCAAATTTTCTATAGATTTTTCAGCAGCTTTCAATGGGGAAGATTCGCCATAACCACTAAAGTCGAAGGCGATCGCTGCTATTCCATGTTTTGCCAACTCTACTGCTAATGGCGCCATCATTTCTTTACTATTATTGACACCGTGACATAGTAAGATAACTGGGTGGGGTGCTTGTGAAGTAGGGGTATAAATGCGACTAACTAAATATTGTTGGGGGTTGATTTCAATAGTTACTGATTTTGCTGCAACGTCGATAGTGGGATTAAAAATAATTGATAATATTAAGCCCACTCCTAACAACAACAGGCTTAGTAAAAATCCATAGCGACGCTCATTCATAATATTGGCCTCAATTTTAATAGTCAATAGTCAATTGAAATTATTCTGACTGGTTGATATATGCCCCATTTTCCTTGATAAAATCTAGGAAAGTTATAAAAAATCTTTGTTTGTAGTTGGGATGCCGCCCCTCAACTATATATAAACTTACAGCCCAACTACAAGCTTTAGTATTTAGTGTTTCATTAATGAGAGCGCGATCACCAAGATTGCTTCTTGTGTCTCCATCCCCAGACAATACCCCCTCTAACCATCCTGTTTGAGATCCCCGGCGCCCCCCTTTCCCAGCTATGCTTTACCCATAACTCCTGAAAATGCTGCTGCCTATACAGGCTTATAGATTACAATGATCACTTTTGATAGTTGCCCTGTGATTTCTCGCGCTCATGCTACGCATCGCTAGCGCGAACGATAATGCTACGCATCGCTAGCGCGAACGCATCAATTTAGCTCTCGATGGCCTTAATCTTGATACAACTAGCTTATAAGAAAGGGATAAATTAGGTAGGGATTTACTTATGAAATCTTTGCTCTGTAAAGATTATAAGACTTATGGGTAAACCATAGCCCTAGAAAGAGGGGAAATATAAAATGGCTGGCTCTACTCCCCTCTAGCAAAGGAGGGCTGGAGGATAAATTCTATGCAACTTCCATAAATTTTTTTTACAAATCTGTAGATTAGGAAGCTAATTTGCAAGAATATAAATTATTAAAAATACACTCCCTTGTCAAACTGAAATTAAAATAAACTACAATAAATATATGACTTACCCAATATAAGAGACTGTTTGTCAAGCAAATATTAAGATAGCTAGAGTGCTTAATTCTGGTGGCCGGCGGTGGACAACTAAAATTCTGGTGAATACGAGGAGATATTTCCACAATATCCCACCCTACGCAAGAATTTAACCAGAGTTTTACAAACAATACGTTAGCGCCAGCTTGGCGTCAGCCAACGACAGTAAAGTAATCTCAAGCCTGTTTTTGTATTTCTCATGCCTAAGCCCTGAAAGAAATAATCAATTTCTCTTGCCTGAGATTTCAAGTCTAATTATCAAGAAAAACTTATGGAATCAGCATATTTTTTCTGTCTCATTGTTGGTGGAGCATTTGTAGCAATGTCCGCATTTGCCGGCCTAGATGGGGTAGATTTTGACCAAGACTTTGATCAAGACTTAGAAATTACAGATCAAACAAATAAACAAGGTAATATTTCAGAATATCGGCCTCGCAGAAGATTGTGGCTACCATTATTTAGCTTGAAGTTCTGGACTTTTGGTAATTGCTTCTTTGGGTTAACTGGAATTTTATTATCCTTTTTTTATACCACCCTCTCACCCATAAAAATTGCCATTATTTCTCTTCTTGTTGGTATTTTATGTGGCACAATTATGGCATGGGTACTACATATCTTAAAAAATCGTCCAGCAGATAGCTTGGTGCGTAGTAATGATTTAGTTGGTCTTTCTGGAACTGTAGAAATTCCTTTTGATCAAGATAGTCAAGGGAAAATCAGATTAAATATCAAAAATTCTCTAGTGGAATTTATAGCTTTTACTGAAGAATCTAGAGAGTTTACTAAAGGAGAAAAGGCATTTATCGTCGGAGTAGAAAATAATAGAGTGTGGGTAGTATCAGAAGATTACCTGACAAAGTCTGATGATGATAAATCTTAGGTTTTTTACCAGAAAGCTGGCTTTCAAAGCTTTGGTGTTTCAACCAGGAGATGAAAAGCTGGAAATAATCAGCATGAAAAATCAAATTTTAATGTTAGTCTACATTTCAGTAGGAGTGGGGATATTTACTGGGATGTTAATAGTTTTGTTATTGTCAATTTTTCGGCGAAAACAAGTAATAAATAGTCTGATCAGTCCTCAAGATTTTTGGGGTTTACCAGGCACTTTAGAAGTTCCATTTGATACTCACAGTCGGGGTAAAATTAGGAGAAATGTTAAAGGCCATAAGATTGAAATAGTTGCCCGTACAGAATAATTTTAGGAATTTAGTCAGAGAGAAAAAGTATTTATTGTAGGTACGGAAAATAATCAGGTCTGGGAGGTTTCAAAATCATCTTTTCAGAATTAGAAATAATCATAATAAGTAATTAACTATACTTGACTTCAAATTGATTATTAATTACATCATAATTCGTGGGGAAATTTAGCTAATGAAAAGTCAATTATTAGAATCGGAGAAAACCAAAACAAATACAGTAGAAATATCACAAATTCCGAGTGTAATCGAAAATAACCAAGACTCTAGCTTAACAGGACAAATTTATTCTGGTTTACCGATCGCTCTATCTATATTTGGAGTAATCATCTTAATCTGGTTTCTCAATACATTCCTGCAAATTTGCAAGCCCAATGAAATCTTAATTTTATCTGGTCGGAAGCGTCGGACAAAAGAGGGACAAGAAGTTGGTTATCGTGTAATTTTTGGTGGCAGAACAATTCTAATTCCCATTCTGGAAACAGCCAAAATAATGGACTTACGGACTATGCCAGTGCCAGTCGAAGTGCGGAATGCTTATTCCAAAGGAGGTATCCCCCTGAATATCCAGGCGATCGCTAATATCAAAGTTTCCAACAATCCTAAAATAGTCGGCAATGCTATAGAAAGATTTCTTGAGCGCGATCGCTCAGAAATTACTCGCGTGGCTAGAGAAACCCTGGAAGGAAACTTACGCGGTGTTGTAGCAACTCTCACCCCAGAACAACTCAACGAAGACCGTCTGCAATTTGCCGAACGCATTGCAGAAGACGTGAGTCGCGACTTAGAAAAATTGGGTCTACAACTTGATATCCTAAAAGTTCAAAGCGTTTCCGATGATGTCGATTACCTAAACTCCATCGGCCGCAAACAAATCGCCATGATTCGTCGAGATGCTGAAATAGCCGAATCTAATGCTCAAGCAGAAGCCGAACAAATAGAAGCTGATTCTAAACGAGAGGCAGAAATTGCTAAAACTCAGTCAGTAACACTCATCGTCCAGAAAGAAAACGAGCTGCGCAAAATTAAGGCAGAATTGGAACAACAAGCCCGCTCAGAAGAAGAACGAACTATCGCTGCAGCCAAGGAAGCCAGAGCGAAAGCCGAACAATTATTGCAAACAGTCCGCGCCGAATTAGAGAGATTGCGTCTAGAAGCAGATGAAGTATTGCCAGCAGAAGCACAACGGCAAGCTCAAGAACTTCATTCAAAAGGAGAAGCAGCTTCTTTATCAGAAAATGCTCAAGCTGAGGCTTTAGTTAATGATATGCTTTCCCTGGTTTGGCAGGAGACTGGTAAGGATGCGGCTGAGTTATTCTACTTACAACAAATCAGTATGATTTTGCGCGAATCTGCTAAAGTGCCAGAGCAAGTTAAGTTGCAAAATATCAATGTGGTTGATAGTGGAGATGGTAAGTCGATCGCTAGTTTGGTTAATGCTTATCCGGAAATCTTCCGCCAGTTCCTCACAAATGTCAATCAAACCCTTGGTGTGGATGTGATGGGCAACTTTAGCGTTCGGAATCGGAAAAAAGTTACATCCTTGTCTGCGGAAAAAGAAGTTACGGAGGCCTCAGATGAGTGATACCTGCTCAGATATTAAGCATTTCAAGAGGCATAACAAAATTATCAAACCAATACAAGTCAGAGAATCTTGCTTGGAGAGATAGTTATAATACGGTGTTGCACAGTGGCGAATGATTATTTCCCCGACGAGCACCATTTTTTACCACTTACTTTGCTGAGAATAAAGACAATTCATCAGCAGATTCTATAACATGATTTTCCTTTGTGCAAGCCTATAATACTGTAGCTTGGGTTAAGCAGTAGCACCACCCAACAACTATGTCAGTTTAATTTTGCTTTCTCAACCTATAGCAACCGCCATAGCGGTTAGGACATAAAATAGAAGTAGTATTTTATAATGCTACGCATTAAGGTTAGGACATCCCTCTATTGCCTCTTGCCTCTCGAACCTACACGTTCCCTTGCGGATGGGCTGTGTGAGTCACTAAAGTCCGCACCCTGCAAGCCCCGTCCTTTCGTCGACGCGGGGGATCGGCGCTCTTGCCTCTTGCCTTTCACCCCAGATTTATTGTCCTAACCAAAAAACGTACTGCTATAACTTACAAAGCATTGACGGACTAACCACTACTATTAATTCTGGTTTAACATAAAATTAATTCCATAGTGATAAGGAGGAAGTAGAATAGTGGGCATTGGTAATAGTTTTTCTGTAGCTGAACACACGGTAGAGATCAGCTTGTTTGGGTGGATACGTACTTCGGTTTTAGGACCGCGAGGTGCACCGAGCCAAATTGTTTCTTCCCGGGGAATTGGCAACCAGTTAATTACAGAGAAAAACCCTCTTGGTTTTAGTAGAGTAGTGATATCCTGTACTAGCTTGATGGGATTGGGAATACCATGAAAGGTACTGTACATTATGACAAAATCAAACTTATTAGTCAATATTTTTTTTAGATCAAGAAAGTCCTCATTGAGCCAAGAGCAGTTGGTTAATGGGAAAGAATTATGACGCGCTTCCTCTAAAATATGGCGATCTATCTCTATACCAACTACAGGTGCAGGGGCAACTAAACGGGCGGCAGAAATAGTAAAGTGACCGTAGCCACAACCCAAATCTAGTACTGATAATCCAGGCTTTAATCCTAGAGTTGTTAATGTTTGTTGGGGATCTGACCATAAAGTTTCCCACCAATAACGATCTGGCATCAAAGTAAAAGGAAGTGGTTTTTTAACTGTTTCAATTACCTGATTGTTTGCTTGTGTCATTGTTCATTTTCCTTCTTGATTGTGACTATATGCCGATCTCATTTTCATACAGGACTTATACCAATTTTAAGAATCACTGCTATAGCAAAACCAGCAATGGAATAGACTTCCAGCCATTCATTTGTAACCAGATTTTTTCACGCTTGGTATGACACATCGGATGATCACTATATATCGCGTGCCAAATTGATCAAAATGGTATAAGTCCCTGTCAAATTTATTATTGCTGGCTTCATTTCTATATTACTTTAACTGAGAAAATTATGACAAGGGGTTGGCAGAAAAAAAAAGACATAATTGTGACAATTATGTCTCAAAAAGATCGAGTTCTGGCTACACAATAGTTTCATTGATTTCATACAACCGCGTACAACTGTATTCAATTTTTGCTAACCAGAATGTTGCGGTTGCACTCAGTTTTAAACACGAACACATAAAACTTCAAGTCTTACACTGAATTAATTTATCAACTAATTTGGTTAAAATTTACATTACAAATTAAATAATGAAAATAGAACGTTCAAGTTGGTTTGAATCAGGTAAATCATTTCAATATATAATCAAATGGTTACAAAAAGCTAAAATAAAAATCAGGATTGCTACAGGTTTTTTTACTATTAAGGGGTGGAACTTAATTCGTCGTTACACTACAGGTAAACCAACCAAAAGATAGGTTGGTTTAGATGCTCCTGGTAAAGAACGAGCTAGAATGGCTCTGATTAAAGAAATAATGCGAAATTTGAGGATAGGATTAGATCAAGATAGAAGACAAGCAGTTGTTGACCTGATCGAGAAAATACAGTCTAATCAATTTGAAATTGTTGATGCTAGAGCAACAGAGGATCATAACAAGTTTTATATTTGCGCTCAAGAAGCAGTAATTCAAACATCTTCAAATTTAAAGATAGAAGGACTTCTAGAACAAATTGAAGGTGGTAACGTGATGATTAATAAAATTGAAATCGCTATTAAAGATAATTTACGTTAAATGAGGAATTTAAAGCGATCGTTTGTTGATCTTTTGAGCGCTTCTCTAGTAACACCTTTAATCGCAAACAAATTCAACTACTTTCCCCTCCAAATCATCGGGACTAATCGACTTTACTCTTCGGAGTCAAAGACTGGTGGCCAAAGTTCTGCAATTGATATTTTCCAACCAGGGAAAAGTTCAGGAACGGTCAAGATGTCATCCCCTGTAAGTTCAATGGTTTCTCCTGTAGGGCGATAAACTGTTACTGTTTCTTCATCGGGGTCAATTAATATTCCTACTTGCACCCCTAGTTCTATGTATTTCTTGAGTTTCTGTTGCAGGGGAGGAAGGCGATCGCTTTGAGACTTGATTTCCACTGCTAAGTCTGGAACCATTTCTGCAAAGTAACGGATGCTTCGTGGCAAGCGTTCGGCTTTGACAAAGGAGACATCTGGTGCTTTGAAGTTGCTATCGGGTAAGATAAAACCCCCTGCGGAGTCGAATACCCGTCCCAGACGACGAGGATTTATCCAAGCATAAAGAGCGACGATTAAACGAACCCCTACTTCGCTCGATACAATATCTGATGGCCCCATAACTGATATTTTTCCACTTTCTAGTTCTAATTGATAGTCTAAACCTGCTTCGTTAAAGACCGTTTGCACTATTTCTAAGTCTTTGATTGTGACATCCGACATATTTCCTCTGATTATATATGATAGGTTTATTGGTATTTTAGCAGAGCAAGGTGATAAGACAAATAATCAAATCATCTGGTCATTTGAAAAGTTAATGTTATAGAGGGGGAAACTTCAGGGAAAAGCCATGATTTAATAACTTTAATAGCCCCATATTTATCACCCCTCTCAACTAAAATTATGGAGTAAAAAATTATGGAAATAGTATTAGCATTACTAGCAGTTTTTGGTCTTGGCACTGGTGCAGGTGTCTTTGTAATTCGCAACCTTTATTATATTTGTCAACCAAGTGAAGTCTTAATTTTCGCAGGAGGTCGTCGCCGTGTAGGAGACAGGGAAAAAAAAGTCGGATATCGTCTGGTTAAAGGAGGTAGTAGTGTTCGCGTACCACTGTTAGAGCAAGCTTTCCGCATGGATTTGAGTAATATGATTATTGAACTCAAGGTTAATAATGCTTATTCTAAAGGTGGTATTCCTCTGACAGTTGAGAGTGTGGCAAATATCAAAATTGCAGGAGAGGAACCTACTATTCATAATGCGCTCGAGCGACTGCTAGGAAAAAGTCGCCAAGAAATTGAAAAGTTAGCCCAGGAAACTCTAGAAGGAAATCTACGTGGTGTCTTAGCTTCTTTAACACCCGAACAAGTGAATGAGGATAAGATTGCTTTTGCTAAAAGTTTGCTAGAGGAAGCAGAAGACGACCTGGAAAAATTAGGTTTAGTATTAGATACTCTGCAAATTCAGAATATTTCTGATGAAGTGGAATATCTTGATTCTATTGGGCGTAAGCAAAGGGCTGAACTTTTGCGGGATTCTCGTATTGCTGAAGCCCAGACTCAGGCAGAATCAGTTATTCGAGCAGCAGAAAACCAGAAGAATACAGCCCTCAAACAAATTGAAACTGAGATAGCTCTGGCTCGTGCCGAAGCAGAAAGGCGGATTCGAGATGCAACGACAAAACGACAAGCAGTGGTAGCTGAGGCAGAGGCCGATATTGGCTCAGAAGTGGCGCGAACTCAGGCTGAGGTAGCAGTGCAGAAGGAGCGGATTAAACAGGTAGAACAACAGTTACAGGCAGATGTAGTTGCACCAGCAGAGGCACAATGTAAGCGAGCGATCGCTCGTGCCAAGGGTGACGCTGCTGCTATTGTTGAACCTGGAAAGGCACAAGCCGAAGGGATTAGGAAGTTAGCAGAGTCTTGGAAAGCTGCTGGTACAAATGCGCGGGAAGTTTTTCTGTATCAGAAGTTAGAGGAGTTACTGAAGATTATGGTATCTACTGTACCAGCGGTTGATATGGATAATGTGACTGTGATTAATGCTCAAGGAGGGAGCAATGCTACAAAAATGGCTGTTTTCTTTGAGGAGTTAAAACAAACCGCTGGTATTGATGTGGCTGCTGCTGTGGAAAGCATGATAGAAAGTGGAAAAAAATCAGCCGAATCAAGAAAATAGGATAATGTTTGCTTAATTACTGATGAAAAAATCTGAGTTTGTAGTTGGGATACTGCCCGATAGTAGGTTGGGTGAAGCGCTAGCGCCACCCAACAAAAACCCTATCTATAATCAGTTCAAACTATAGTGCAACACTATATATAGCATTGACAACTAAAAAATGGGTAAATCTTGTATATGTTGGGTTTTCTCTTTCAGAGACGCTCCGCGTTCAGGTCACCGACAGGCTCAACGTTGCCTCAACCCTACCTACAGATTGACTGATGAAAAAATCTGAGTTTGTAGTTGGGATGCTGCCCGATAGTTAATTAAGGGGCTTTAGCCCAACTACGAACTTTATCATTCTTCTGTCTTCCTTGACAACTCTACTCGCACTTTTTCCACCACTTCTTGCCACTCTCTCAACTGAGACTGACGGAATAACCGCATTGTTGGATACCAAGGAGTATTTTCTCCTTCCTCTAACCAACGCCAATCAGGATTAAAACATAACAAAGTCCATACAGGTTTAGCCAATGCCCCTGCTAAATGTGCGACTGAAGTATCAACAGTAATTACTAAATCTAATTGATTTATTACTGCTGCGGTATCAGCATAATTATTTAACTGAGAACTCATATCTTCTATTTGAATATGAGCCGGAAGTTGAGTTAATTCGGTAGTACGTTCTCCTTTTTGGAGACTATAAAACTTGACTCCTGGCATTTGTAAAATTGGTAAAAAATCAGTTAACTTACAAGAACGATTACGATCATTTTTATGAGTTGGACTACCTCCCCACACAATACCTACTTTATATCCTGTATCCGAGATATTCATAACATTAGTATTTGTGCATTTGAGATAGCTCGGAGCGGCTGGAATTGTTTCTAAAGTTGTGCCCAAAATATAAGGTAAACTCATCAAGGGCGCATAGACATCAAATTCTGATAATTTCAGCTCTCCTGGTGGTATTAATAGATCGATTCCTGCCACATTTTTAAATATAGGAATTAACTCTGGCATACATATCAAAATAATGCGCCGACAGCGTTTTGCTACTAGAGGAATATAACGGATAAATTGAATCGCATCTCCTGCTCCCTGCTCAGTATGAATTAACAAAGTTTTATTGGTAATATCTTCTCCCTTCCATTGAGGATGAGGACATTTAAACGGAGTAAATTCTGCCGTTTTCCAACGCCATTCACATTCAGCAAATCCCTGTTTAAATTCTCCGTTTTTCAACAATGTCATACCTAAATTAAAATGTGCTTTAGCAAAACTACCATTGAGGTGAATTGCCTTTTCGTAATGTTTAATCGCTGCTTCTAAATCACCCTTTTGACTATAAGCATAACCAAGACTGTTGTGAGCATCAGCACTATCTGGCTCTGTCGTAACTACCTCTTGTAAAACCTCAATTGCATCCTCATATTGTTGATTATCTCCTAAAGCTACTCCCAAATTATATTTAGCTCTTGTCAGATTTGGTTGAAACTTCAGACATTCTTGATATGCAGCGATCGCCTCTAATAATTTTCCTTGTTGATATAGCCCATTTCCTTTCACTAAATGAGTCTCAGCCATGGCCAGCTCTGAAGCAGGTTGTATTGTTTCAGCTAAAGCCTCATCAGGTAAAACATAAGAACTTGCCAGCAATTCTTGATTCCATTCAGTAATTTCAGGAAAGCGAATATTATGCAAAACTGCCACAGAAAATATTTCCTGGACTCCTTCTTCAAATCTCAAAAACGCGACAGTTTCTCCAGTTAAAATATTCACCACCCAAACCCCACAAATTCGTTCTTGAAGTTGTGTAATTGGCATCCCACTAAATACAGCAGTTTCTCGCACTTGTGACAAACCAATAAATGCAAGATTCTCCCACAAATCTATACCACGAGTAAAGCCAGGCAACTTAGCAACTGTTTCTAATTTTCTCTGGTTTAAATCAACTTTTGCCAGACTACCATTTCCTGATTCTAATAACCATAATTGCTCCTGATACCATCTAGGAGAATGAGGCATCGATAAACCCCGCATTAATATTTCATTTGTTTCTATATCAATTAAGATGCCACCATTAGCTTTGTTTTTTCTCCAACCCGCAGCAGTATCAGTTTCTCCTAAAGCTGTAGCGTATTTTGGTTGATAATTTTTTAAGCAAAAACCATTCAAATGACAACGGTCTGTTAAATCATATCCACTAATAAAAGATGGTCGCCATCTAGGCACAAAACTATGAGGATGACCAAGAGTACATAGACAAGAAAATCGGGTATTAATAAACCATAATTCATCTTTTGCCCAAGCCATTTCATGAATATCAATATCTCCGGTTACATGAATATTTCTTGGTAAATAACAAGCATCATGTTTGCCTAATGGTTCTAATTTTGCTGCTACTGCTGGTACATTGCGGAAATCCAAAATTTGATAAGCAGTTCCCAGGGCGATTTTTTCATGAGTTGCAGCTAATCCCATCGGTTTATTAAAGCCACGAAAATGGGTATTAATTACACCATTATCAGCACGCTATACAATTAATTTACCGGCTTGATAAGTAGAAACAACTAAGGATATTCCTAATTGCTCTAAAATATTTGGGAAACTGTTTGTATGTACACTTCTTAATAAATAGTTATCCGTATCGATAGTGGCATTAGGTTGATTATTCATAAGCTAGATTAAAATAGATATAACTGTCTTCAACAATACAAGGTCTTAACAATCCGGATCATAGTTGAAAATTAGAGGTTTTTGAGTAACCAAACATCTGGCTTTTTCAACTCTTCCTTTACCTTGTCTCTAGATCAGTCTTTTGCATAAAGAGTCAGTATTAGAGACTGTTTGTAAACTAAATATTAATGTAGCTAGAATTGTTAATTATGATGGCCGGCGGCGGACAAATAAAATTTAAACCCCGCCCTGAAGGGCGGGGTTTAAATGAGGAGATATTTCTACCTCACCCATCCTACGCAATAATTTAATCTCGGTTTTACAAACAATCTCTTAGACATCTCCTGGAATTATATAAACCTGTTCTCAAACCCTTGTAGGGACGTTCCATGGAACGTCCCTACATTATTTCTCGGAGATATCTATTAGGAGGAAGAAGCTAGAAACAATCGTGACTTTTTCTACATGATGGTTTAATACCCCACCGTCACCCTCAGTATACCGAATTGTTTGGGGTTGAAATCTCCACACTCTTTTCCCCTGTGCCTTGTGCCTTCTTCCATGAGGATGATTGCGCGATCGCTCCGAACTATCCTACTATTATAAGATGAGAAAAATGTCCTGTTGTATATGTAAATAGGACATAGAATCATCAAAGAAAAGTCAGAATATACCAAGCCTGGAGTTAGGAGCAGAAATCAGATGGCAGTACCCAAAACTGACCAATTAGGAACAGTATTTCTCTCCTGACTATTTCCGCCAAAGATATATAAAATTAGGGAACTAGCAGTGGCCAAACCAACAGAAGCCTTTACAAAACAATCTCTTTCTCGCACACCTCTATATGGCTTAGCAGGGGAACTCAATGGTAAAATGGTGGAATTTTCCGGGTGGGAAATGCCCGTACAATACACCAGCATCAATACTGAACATGAGGCAGTACGTACAAAAGCTGGAATGTTCGATATTTCTCACATGGGCAAATTTATCGCTAAAGGCCATGATTTAATCGAAAAATTTCAACTTTTAGTACCTTCAGATTTGAGTCGCTTGCAGCCTGGTGAAGCTCAATACACTGTTTTCTTAAACTCAGATGGAGGTATTCTTGATGACTTTATTTTCTATCGTCAAAGTAACGATCCTGTAACTAATGAACAACGAGGTACTATGATAGTCAATGCTGCCACTAGCTCCCGTGATCAAGCTTGGATATTGGCCAAGATAGAGGATAGTGATATTAATTTTCAAGACATATCTGAGCAAAAAGTTTTAATTGCTCTACAAGGCCCCAAAGCAAGTTCATATTTGCAACAATTTGTTGAGCAAGACTTGGCATCAATCAAATTTTTTGGGCACTCAGATATCTCTATATTAGGGCAACCTGGTTTTATTGCTAGAACTGGCTACACTGGGGAGGATGGGTTTGAAATCATGGTTGCTCCAGATGTGGGTGTGGAATTGTGGCGCAGTTTATTGATTGTTGGTGTGACTCCCTGCGGTTTGGGTGCTAGAGATACTTTGCGTTTAGAAGCAGCACTGGCGCTCTATGGTCAAGATATTGACACTCATACTACTCCTCTAGAAGCCGGCTTAGGTTGGTTAGTTCATCTAGATAAAAAAGGAGAATTTATGGGGCGTCAGGTATTAGAACAACAAAAAGCTGAAGGAGTATCAAAGCGTTTAGTAGGTTTGGAAATGCTTTCGCGCGGTATTGCTCGTCATGGTTATCCTGTTTTAAGTGATGGTAAGGTGGTAGGGGAAGTAACCAGTGGTACTAAGTCTCCGACTTTGAATAAAGCGATCGCTCTGGCTTATGTATCTAAAAATTTAGCTAAAGTAGGTCAAAAGTTAGAAGTAGAAATTAGGGGCAAAAATTATGCAGCCATTGTTGTCAAACGCCCCTTTTATAAGTCAAAATTAAAATAAGGAAGAAAGTCTACTTTAAAATATATTTTGATTTGTAGACATCATATAGAGGGTAAAGTTTTAAACCCTTAATAACAGAAATATCCAGAATTTTTCTAGTTTTTCCATCCTGACTATAACTCTGGTTTGTAGTTTGGATGCCGCCCCCTCATTGAAACTATGGGGGCATCCAAACTACGAACTTTATTATCAGTATACAACTCACTACCAGCCACCGCATCTGCAGAAATAGTCAAGATTTTTCTCACTTCTGGCTCCTGATGCCACAGGGTAGTAAAACCTATTTGTATCACCTCAAACTAACAGTATGCAACATCAAGAATTACCAATAATTGGTTGGCTGGAATGGATCGTATTACCAGAAATTGGAATTACTAGAATTAAAGCAAAAATAGATACTGGTGCTCGTTCTTCTGCTTTACATGCTTTTGATCTTAAAACATTTGAACTTGATGGTAAACCAAGAATTAGATTTAAAGTTAATCCTCAACGATGGGATACTAATCAGATAGTAATTGCTGAAGCAGAGTTAATAGATGAACGAAATGTTCGTAGTTCTAGTGGTCAAGTAGAATTACGTCCAGTCATCTTAACTGAAGTCAATTTAATGAACAAAAAATGGCAAATTGAGCTAACATTAACTAATCGAAAATTAATGGGATTTAGAATGTTATTGGGACGACAGGCCATGCGGGGGATTTTCTTAATTAACCCATGTAAGTCCTATTTAGATGGAAACTTTAAGGTTTGTCATCAACAAACTCATCAAAAATGGCAGAAAACAAGATCATGAAAATCGCTGCTTTATCTACTGAACCAAGTCTTTATTCTACCATAAAATTAGTAGAAGCAGGAGAAAAACGCAGTCACGAAGTTCATGTTATTGATTACTTACGCTGTTTACGAATATTACATCTAGGAAGCCTCAAGTTATTTATAAAGGTGAGCCTTTAGAAGGATTTGATACTATTATCCCCCGTATTGGTGCTTCTCAAACATTTTATGGAACGGCGGTAGTTAGACAGTTTGAAATGATGGGAGTTTTTACAGCCAATCCGTCTCAAGCAATTTCTCGCTCTCGTAATAAATTACATTGTCTGCAATTATTAGCCAGAGAGGGAACAGGATTGCCAGTGACTGGGTTTGCTAATTCTACGAAAGATATTGATGGTTTAATTAAGACTGTGGCTGGGGCTCCTTTGGTGATTAAGTTATTAGAAGGAACTCAAGGAATCGGAGTAGTTTTAGCTGAAACTTATCAAGCTGCCAAGTCAGTTATTGAAGCTTTTCGAGGCTTGGATGCTAATATTTTGGTACAGGAATTTATTCAAGAAACTGGTGGTGCAGATTTGCGATGTTTTGTTGTAGCAGATAAAGTAGTAGCAGCAATGAAAAGACAGGGAGCTGAGGGAGAGTTTCGCTCAAATTTGCACCGAGGTGGTAGTGCACAAAGAGTTAAATTAAGCGCAGAAGAACGTTTAACTGCTGTACGTTTCGCTAAAGCAATGGGGCTGAGAGTGGCTGGAGTTGATATGTTACGTTCCAATCATGGCCCGGTAGTAATGGAGGTTAATTCTTCCCCCGGTTTAGAAGGAATAGAAACTGCTACAAGAGTTGATGTTTCAGGTAAGATAATTGAGTTTTTGCAGAAGTATGGGGGAAAAGCGAGAGTACGCGCTCGGATTGAGGGATGAAATTTTGGCTATTACATATTAGTAGATAATATCATATCCGGTGATGTTCTTAATTATCCTCTGTAGGATCGGGAAAGTTTTCCTGCTCAAGTTCTATTAATACCAATTTCATAAAACATTGCTACAATGCTTTCCCATAATGGTAGGAATCTAGAGACTAATACTGTAACTACCTTTTTTGAATTTGCTATAACTTTAATAAATCTTGAGAATATTCAGTAGCATGAATTAAATTACCATCAATAATAATCAAAAAAATGGCCCGGTGTGAAATTATAGCAAGTCGCTCTCGCCTATTTACAGTCAAAGTACTCTAAAGCAATTAGAATCAAGCACCTATTTAAAATTTGTAAATACACCAGCGCGAAGTGCTATAATTTTCACTCCTGTATACCTGATAATTTAGACTTCATACTCTCATCTATGCATTCAGTCAAAAATGATTGAAATCGCTAGTTCGGTTATTCCTCTGGCACAACGTAAGAACTCTACCGAAATAATTCCACTCCATCCCTGCCATCAAGATCTTGAACATAAACCTTCACCTCCTCTTCCTTAGAAGTAGGTAATTTTTTCCCCGTAAAATCTGGATGAATCGGTAACTCTCGATGACCTCTATCAACCAACACAACTAATCTAATTGCTTCTGGGCGACCGTACTCAACAACTGCATTTAAAGCAGCCCTTACTGTTCGACCTTTATAAATTACATCGTCAACCAACACCACAATTTTACCAGTAATATCGGCAGGAATTTCTGTTTTAGCAGGCGTTCGCATTCCCACTTGGTCTAAGTCATCCCGATAAAAGGTAATATCCAAAGCTCCCACAGGTATCTTGACTCTTTCTAGTAATTCTATTTGATTTGCTAACATTTTTGCTAGTGGAACTCCTCTGGTGTAAATACCTAACAATACCAGTTGAGATAAATCTCCTGACTTTTCAATCGTTTGGGTAGCAAGGCGAGTCACAGTACGCCGTAACTCCTCTGTAGATAAAATTTCAACAGTATTTTTCATCTGGTTATCACAATCTATATTTATTTTTTCAACGATTTAGAGGCTAAAAAATGTATTTATATTAAGTGTGTATCCGAAAGCATAACCCAGGCTCTAATCGCGACGCTCACCCTTAGGGAGAGGGGGCTTTCCGCCAGTTTTTTAAAGGCGTATTAGTATCTATCACTCCTGTGTACAATTTGGCATCCATCTACACATTAGCGTAGTTGTGCGGTTCGTTGAGCTGAACAGCCCAGGCAAAATAGCCCAAGTGTGCAGCTTGTAAGGAATAGGAGGTTCCATTCGCCTTACTAACCTTATAACTATGTGGTTGTGGCCTAATGGAGGCCAATCTCTAAGTCAATGGGTAGCAGATACCCGGCTCATACAGGATAACATCTGTCCAAAGAGATACGGCATCTCCCGCAATTCTAAGACTGATTATCAAGGGATTGAAGCCGGGAGAAAAAGGAACTGAAGGAAAGTCTGATTCCCAAAACTGAACCCAAGCCAACTGGTAATGATTAACGAAAGTGAACATCCGTCTTGAACTCTCTAGAGTCGTAAGTAGTGAAAACAGACTGACACACTACATCCAAAAGCTAGGATAAGGGGAAAAGCAAGGGTTATAACTACTCTACTTGTACAGACTTATAAAAGTACCCAGGGAGAGAGGATGAAATCTCAAACCAGTAACACCCAAACACATAGAACGAAGTAACCCCTAATAAGCTCTGGAATCAAAGGTCGAGCGAGGATTGCAGCAGTAACAAATCTAAGCGCAATGCTTATTAGGGATAGAGATGGAGTAAGAAGCTAACGCCAACCTGTAATGAGAAGGATATGCTGAGGTACTCACAATTTAACTAAAAGATCAGAAACTGATAAGGAGTTACAATGTCGCAAGCGAGTTCCAAGACTACGTTCACAGAATGGTCTAACATCCCCTGGGCCAAAGTTCGGAGGAAAGTATTCAAGCTCCAAAAAGCTATTTATCAAGCAGTCAAAAGTGAAAATAAAGCGAAAGCCAGACGACTTCAGAAAATACTTCACAAATCATACTATGCGTGCGGTTCGTTTCTAGCAGGAACTCTAACAAGCTCTAAGGCTTGTTAGGGATGTATGGCTAGAGTCCAGCCCCCGAATCCCAAAACGGGGCGGATAACTGAGTTAAGAATGTGGGTGAAACTGTAAAGTTAGTCCCACCCGCTAAGGAAGGCGTGAATCCCTATCTGGCCACAGTTCGGGAACCATACTCAGAACCTAGAGTGAAGCTGGCAACAGGACTCAATCAGAGCTAAAGCGTATAGGCACACTGGGGTTAATGGGGAGTTGATATTGGGGAAATTACTGAACCTTCTGAAAAAGTGTCCTAAAACCATGAGTCAATGGGAAAAACAAATGACTACATAATCGG
>JAJEAQ010000653.1 GCA_022822685.1 Trichodesmium sp. jk18x7bins.61 | reverse complement strand
AAAGGCGCAAATATTTGACCCGATTTTAATGCACTAATCCTACTTGTTCTTTCTGTTCTTCTTCCTGATTTGAAAGCGTAATATCTTTCTCCTTTTAGGCTATAACCGTACTGATCATCTTCTCTTTGAGAGAATCCGGCTTCATCTACATAAACTACCTTTTATAGTTCTACTTGTCCTAATTTTTTGATGAATTCGCCCCGTTGTGTTTCATCCCTTTCTTGATATCCATAGTTTTTTTCTAGTAATTCCTAACTCTTGACAAGGGTAGTTTACATTCTGTTGAGTTAAATTTTCTCCCCATAGTTCTGCCATTTGTGTCTGGGTTTTCTGCTTGTGCAACTGGACAAATTATGGAAATGTTGATCACTTTTGTCTTTTGAATTTTCGGCCTTTTTTACAGTTAGCGTTGGCTTCCCATAGGGAATTCTAGCGCTGGAAAATCTCCAGTCTCTTTTTCCCTTAATAGCCATAAATCTAAGGTATTTCGACTAATATTGGACAGACGGCAGACATCAGTTTTTCTATATCCTCTCTTGACAGCATAAATTGCTGCACATCGGAAATCATCACTATAGGAGGCTGGCATACTATATTAGACTTGTCGCTTTCTAACAGAAAAAAAGGCGAAAACCCTGACTCTATAAAGCTTATAGCTATTTTTGTTGAAAAAGCTTGAAATGAATGCTCAGTCTAGGTTTGAGCGATTTTGTTCATCTATTTAGCGACAACTCTATTTTTCATTCCTCAAGACTTAACTTTTCTTGTTTATGATCACATTCTAGTTTTTTTATTGTAATGTCCTAACATATTTGCGTAGTGCTATATAATAAACATTAGAGAAAATTGGTATAAGTTACAAGTTGAAAAACCAAAGAACTTCTTTTGCATTGATCGATACTTCAAAATCCATTTTTAATATTGTTGAGGCTGGTTATGCTTAACCAGAATATTAGATGAGTTGTTGCTTAAAACTGCACATTTTGTACCCCTGGAGCCTAAAAAGTGCTGTAATACTAATTTCAAAAAATAATGTTACAAATGAGTGTCTGGAAAACTATCCCAGTAGGGGGTTTTGCTATAGCAGTGATTCTTCAAATTGGTATAAGTAGACAAACTACTAGATATTGACTTCATAACTTATACTAATCCTCAAAAATTATGTCACAAATAACTGATAGTCTATTATATAAAATAATTGCCTAAGACTATTTTCAGTTAAAGTTTTCAAGTAAATCGAATATTATTTCCCTTCCCTCGCCCCGCTCCGCGATACATGATTTTGAATGGATGACTTAGGTGAAACGGTATTACGCAGAATCAAAGCAAGAGTCCTGCTTGAGATTATTTTGCTGACGCAAAGCAGGCGCTAACCTAATGATGTAAATAGTTGATTTTGGATAATTCCTAGACTTTTCAAGCATTCTCTAACAAATAATTTTTCTCAAATTATCAGCTAAAAATAATTTAATCTCTACCTAATTTGCTTAAATATAATTAGGATATAAATCTATCTCTAGAGGAGGCCCAAAATGAGTGGGAAAGATGTTATGAGTTTACTACATCCATTCTTAGCAGTTGTAGTAGTATTTCCGATCATTGGTATGGTTGTTAACTTAGCTTGGCAGACTCGCCAACGACGATTAAAAACTGCCAATCATGGTCAAAGTAAAATTCCTCCAGTAGTAGGCCCTGAACATCGAAAATTAGGTAATTGGTTGACAGGCTCTGTAGTAGGAATAACTTTAGTAGCGATCGCTTATTCTATCTATTTTAATGGCATTTTTGAAGACTTTAAGAGTGAAAACACTGTACAGGCAGTACTAATCATAATGATATTTATTGCTACAGTTGCTTCTCTAGTATTTCTTTATCAAGCAAAGCCGAAATTATGGCGAGGAGTATTTGCAACTTTAACGGGAGCAGGCATAGTAATTTTAGGTTTTCAAGATGGTGTTTTTCGACGCGATTTTGAGTGGCAGGTTTCTCATTTCTATTATGGTTTGATAGCCTCAATGTTGATGATTTTTTCCTTGGCGATTGTGCCAGAAATATATAAAGATAGAACTCACAAATGGCGCCAAGTTCATACTGCTTTAAACTGTTTGGTAATTCTAGTATTTTTCGGCCAAGGAATAACTGGCGCTCGTGATTTGTTAGAAATTCCTTTAAGTTGGCAAGAAAAACATTTATATAAGTGTAATTGGGAAAAACAAACTTGTCCAGATTCACAATCCCAAACTTTATCAGCGGAAGTAATTGTTGCTTCAATTTCCAATTATCCAACTTTAGCACAGGCAGAAGCACCGATTGTTTTAGCTTCTGGAGAATTTGTCACTATTACTCCAGGAGAAGATACCGAAGGTACAGCAGAAATTATTCAAGTAGGGGATAAAATTCAAGTGCGGTTAGCAGACAACTTTTCTGCTATTGAAGGTCCGGCAGTAAGATTACTTTTACATAAAGAAAATCGTCCAGGCAGTTACACGGCTGAGAATTACGTGCGTTTAGGAGATTTAAAAAGTTTTAAAGGTGAACAATTTTATGACATTCCTTCTGGAATAGACTGGCAAGATTACCCCAATGTTGTGGTTTGGTGTGAAAAGTTTAATGTCACTTTTGGATCAGCAAAGCTTAATTAAAAAAGTATTTTTCATTGAGGCTATTTTCTCCCTCATTTTTGTCTAAGTCCCCCATTAGTCCCCATCTATAATCTTCGATGCGCTCTGGGGGTAAGCGGGAGTGATAATTATTAATAGCAAATTCAAAAAATAATGCTAAATAATGCTACTCTAGTGGTATATATTGGGGTACAGGTATATCTACTTGATCTGAAGTGTCAGTAATTTCAGAGTCTCCCCCACCCATGGGAGCAAGATGCTCCCACTAGCTAAAAATTAAAAGCTACAGGCAAGAGGGACTGCGTTTGAACCTCTAAGACCAAATCAAAGATTATGGTCTTAGATTCTAGGAACTGGGTAACTGGTTCCCCATTCCGACAAGATGGTGAGGAATCAAACCCAGTTATAGCCTAACTTTTGCTTCTTGGTTGTTGCCTTGAACGCCAGGAGTTAACTTTTAACTTTTGACTTTGCAAAGCTTGATAAATCTCAGTTGCGACTTCTTGGCCACGACTGACACAATCCCCTAGAGCTACACCACCAATATAATTGCTACACATATACAAACCAGGTAAAGATTTTAAGCCATTATTAATCTGTTCTAACTTAGAATGATGACCTAAATTATATTGGGGAATAGCGCGAGACCATATATTTACTGCTAGGACTTTTGGTAATTGGGCATTGTGCTTTAAAAGAGTTTGACAAAGGTCTTGATGTACCTGTACAATTACCGCCTCACTATCTAACTGAGAAATTTCAGGATCTGTTGCACCTCCGATAAAATTAGTAAAAATCTGCCACCCTGGAGGTGTTCTACCAGGAAATAAAGTAGAAGACCAAATTGTACCAAGAGTCCGAATACCTTGACCTCTAGGAATTAAATTACCGAAGCCGTCTATCTTGGCTTTGATAGAGGAAATAGGATATGCCAAAACGACGCAGGCAACAGTAGGATAATAAAATTCATTTAAAGCAGAGGCTATTCGAGGCTGTAAAGGTTTGAATAATTCTGCACTAACATAAGCAGGGGTTGCCAGTGCAATAGTACGAGTTTCTATTTTCTCAGGAGCGTTTGGAGTTGAAAATTCTGCGATATAAGTTTGTTGCTCTGTCGGACGAATACTGGTGAGATACCAATTTAGCTTCACTGCTGCTTCTAAATATGTAGCGATCGCTTTTGGTAATACCTCCAAACCACCTCGGAAAGATCCCAATTCTCCACTCTTGGTCTTGGGAATATTCGGATCAGGAGCTACTTTGAACTTGCGACTTTTTTGGGCAGACAATAAAGCACCAGCTAAAAGTCCCCCCCCTAGTTCGGCCATTCGAGCCACCTTAGCAAAAGCAGCAGCAGCACTCAGCTGATCAGGATCTCCTGCATAAACTCCAGAAACAAAAGGCTCTACCAGTCTCTGCATTACTTCTTCACCCAGATGTCTTTGGAAAAATTGGGATACTGTTTCTTCTCCTCCTGGCTGAGATAGATTAATACCAATAGCAGGTGGCACAAAACCTAAAGCACCAATGAAGGCTCTTAACTTTCCCGAATCACTCAGTAACTTGGACTGTAGCATCGCAATTGGACTCATGGGCACTGGTAATAATTGACCATTCCAATAAACATAGCGAGGCAGTTTGCGATCGGCAAAGATTAAATCCTGTTTGAGGCCAACATCTACAGCCAACTTTAAAAATTCAGGTGTGGGAGAAAAAGTATTAGGCCCTTCTTCCCAGAGAAAGTCTTCTGTAGAAACTGTTGTGATATTTCCCCCGACTCGGTTTTGTTTCTCTGCAATTAAAATCTGTAAGGGTGAATCATTACCTAATTTTGTCAGTGCATGGGCTAAACTCAACCCACTAATACCTGCACCTACAACTAAGACATCTAAAACTTCAGTCATCTAAATTCAAAATTAATTTGGTAGTCTGGAAACTGCAAATGTAGAGATTTTCTATGGACGCTCTCTATTTTAACTCCCTTCGGTATAGGCAAGAGGCAAAAGTCAAAAGTATAGGTTTTGATACTGTGCGGTTCGTTTTTAGCAGGAACTCCAACTAGGAGAATATGGCAAGAGTCCAGCCTCTGTAACCCATACAGAGCGGATAACTGAGTTAAGAATGTGGGTGAAGCAATAAAGCTAAGTCCCACCCGCTAAGGAAGGCGTGAATCCCGACCAGGCCACAGTTCGGGAACCATACTCGGAACCTAGAGTGAAGCAGGCAACAGGACTCAATCAGAGCTAAAGCGTATAGGCACACTGGGGTTAATGGGGAGTTGATATTGGGGAAATTACTGAACCTTCTGAAAAAGTGTCCTAAAACCATGAGTCAATGGGAAAAACAAATGACTACATAATCGG
>JAJEAQ010000441.1 GCA_022822685.1 Trichodesmium sp. jk18x7bins.61 | reverse complement strand
ATCTGTCCCCAATCGGTAGAGTACTAATTATAAATAAATTGTTCCTCATCTCCAGGGAGTCAGGGAGAGACACCTCACAGTGGTAGATGGGTGGTATATTTGTGGGAATGATGAAATAGAATCTGTGTCTATAGAGGATGTGGAGAGCAGGCTGACTGAGGACAATTTCTGCTTGTATTGAGCTTGGGTTGGTTTATGATGGTGTTAGGTGGGTGAGTTTAGCTTTGCTACATGAATGTGGAAGTGGCTGAATTCGGCGTTGTTTGGTTGGGGCTACGGAGTGAGTATGTCAATCATAATTCTCAACATGAGCATTTGCCTGATTTGGAGAAATAGCCGAAAACACCATGGGGCTTCTCCAGGGGGCAGTTAATTTCTCAAGCTCTCAATCGAGGTGTGTGTTCAGGGATAAAATTTAAAAATTATGGATCTTAGTAGTAGGCAATTGTTACAGGGAGTAAACCTTTATTTAATTGGCATGATGGGCGCAGGCAAAACGACTGTGGGACATTTGTTGGCTAAACGCTTAGGATATAGTTTTATAGATACGGATAGCTTGATTTCTCAGGCTGCAGGTAAGTCTATCAATGAAATTTTTGCTACTGAGGGTGAAAATAGGTTTCGGGAATTAGAAACAAAAATATTGGCAGAAGTATCTAGTTACAAAAATTTAACTATTGCCACAGGTGGTGGTATAGTCACTAGAAAATTTAATTGGAGTTATTTACAGCATGGTATAGTGGTTTGGTTAAATGTACCAGTAGAGGTATTATATAGCCGGTTGCAAGGCGATCAGACTAGACCTCTACTTCAGGATAGGGACCCTTTAGGTAAACTTCAATCTCTCTTAGAGGAAAGACGACCACTCTATGCTAATGCAGATATTCATGTTAATGTAGATGGTGTAGAAACTCCTGAACGAGTAACAGTGTTAGCACTAGCAGAAATAAAAAGAGTGTTAAGGTCATCGGTAGTCAATTAATGAACCTAGGATTGTGATCAAGAGACGGGAAAGGCATCAGCTCTTTCAAAACTGTGATTCAGAATGTTCGAGTTGAATCATCCCATCAAGAGTATGCCAATATAAAAAAACCCCACCACATTCAAGAGGTAGGGGGCAAGGACAGTTAAATGCTTATTTTATTAAGCCAGAAATTACGGATGATTGCTAGCTGCATGTGTGACAATTTTTTAAGCGTCCAGAGAAGTTATACTTGTCCCTAAAATTTAAGTATTGGAAGCTGACAAAAAAGGAATTTTAGGTTCTACCCATCAAATTAAATGACGCAGATAGTAGAAAAATTAGAAGAATAGGGTTTCTACTTCTGGTTATTAAGCAAGATATAGAGTGCAGTTCCTATAGCTAAACTAACCTCGGAAATAATTAATAAAATACCAAAAGACTGCCACTTTTTAAAACCATAAATTTGAGTGTCTAATCTTACTAATATTCCGGCCGAGATTAACACCAAAGCATTAACAGAAATATGGATCCACTTAATAATAACTACAAATAAAAAAGCCATTGTAATTACAGCAAGAAAAGTACTAATATCAGATTGAAACCATAGTTTCACTATTCCTTTATAATGAGGCAGAGAAAAAGTTAAAATAAAATCTAATAAAAAAATAGTAACAGTAACAAAAAAATATAATAAATTAGAAGCATTCGCTTCAGCTAGACTCCAGCCCCAAATGCTATAACTAATCAAAAGTATGGTTAAAGAAAGTAAAGGTATTAGTTTCACATCAGTTTATAGGTTAGTAGAAATTGCTTGAACTGGCAGGAATACATTGTTCACATACAATACAACGATCTCTGATCAAACTGAGACGAAAGTTATTAGGAGGATCTAAAGTTAAAGCTTCTGTCGGGCATATACCTGTGCATAAGCCACAGTCTACCCAGCTATTTTCATCAATTAAAATTTCCCGACTAGCTAAACATACATCTATATTTTGTTACCTCATCCACTCTAGTGGAGCATCTAACTCATCAATATCTCCCGACAACTCCAGAACTAACTTACCAACTTGATTTGGTGCTACTTGAGCACGAATAATATTAGCAGCAACATTAAAGTCTTTTGCCAAACGGTAAGTAATGGGCATATGAATTGAGCGTTGTGGAAATGTTAGCGTCACTCGTTTTTTCACAGGAGCTAATCCTCTTTAAAATTTTGGCGTTGGTAAATTCAAAGATACATTGAACACAGATATAATTTTACTTCTCTTCTTGATGACCATTTTTGCGGATATTTTTACTGGCACAGTCACTGACATTGTATAGGTTATTTAACTCCAAACCCATCTACTATTCGATTTGGCTCCACCTATCTAAAGCTGGATTACTCAATTCATCTTTATATTTACCAATGCTGTTTATTAGTATAATTTAGGTATATATTATATCACATGACTACTGAAGTTTTGTAGCCCGCAGGCCTAATAACAGCTAATAACAGCTAATTAATTTTTATCCCTGCCCACTTAATATTGATAATAATTATTTAATTATTTAGACAATGAGTATCAACCCATCTCAACCTAAAAATACTTCCTCCTTTTCAACACGCCTGAGAAATTTTATGGTTGTGTTGGTAGCGATCGCTTTATCAGTTGCCATTTTTATCGGATTACGAATGGAGGGAACTTCGGTTTCTTTAAGTGAAATGGCTGAAACAGCAACACCGCTAGATGTAGCCTTAACCAATGGTAAGCCTACCCTAATTGAATTTTATGCTAACTGGTGTACTACTTGTCAAGCGATGGCTCCTGAATTGGAGGAAATTAAGCAAAAGTACACTGAAAATACTAACTTTGTCATGTTAAATGTGGATAATAGCAAGTGGTTGCCAGAGTTAGTTAAATATCAGGTTGATGGTATTCCTCATTTTGTATTTTTGGATCGAGAGGGTTCTGTAGTTGGACAGACTATTGGAGAGATACCAAAATCTGTCATGGTAGCAAATATAGAAGCTTTAATTGCTGGAAATTTTTTACCACACGATGCTATAACTGGTCAAGGTTATCAATTTAATACCCCACTGAAACCAGTTAGAGCTAGTCAAGCCGAGCCTCGGGCTCACGGTAGTCTATCTATTAGATAAATAAGAATAAAAAGTATTAAAAGTGATTAACTTTTTTTTGAACGGCTATCTATCGTAGCGATCACTAGATCCCTTGAAAAAAAAATATTTGGCGTTGCTGAAATGTAATGTGAGGTAGCTGAGGGTAAAATCGGAAAATATATTTTTTTCGTTGATAGTTAATCTAAAAATCATTACCATTCAACAACGCCTATTTTTTCTGGAGTCTCGTTATCTATTAACTAATCTTAGGGGTAATATTGCGGAGCATCAATCTTTGTTGGAATTGTTATCACTCTGTGATGTCTCCCCAATTTCACCTCTATTTCTATCGGTATTTTACTTATCAAATAACCAATAATTATATAGTCTAAGCTTATAAGTCAATTAAAAATTGAATAAAATTTAAACTATGAAACCTTTACACAGAAGCGGTTTCAAAGACAGATTGCCCCTGGTGACAGCTTCGCTACTTTTCCCCCAACCAAGGTGACAAATCTCTGTGAATCAAATCTTGTAACCTGAGAATATCTTCACGGTATAAATCAGTTAGTAGTTTATGGTCTTCTGGGGAAAGTGGCATCTGGTTTTTACCTCCTGAATTTAAGTTGATCAAACTGGAGGGTAGTTTAGCTCGCACTTCTAGAGGCATTAGCACCCTTAAATAGGTCATTAGCATAAGTATCTGCATATCCAATATTGCCATAGATAAAATTAACAGGGTTATTAATTTCATGGGCTATACCTGCTACTAACTGCCCTAAGCTAGACATTTTTTCACTTTGGATTAATTGCCATTGAATTAATTGTAGTTTTCTTAAAGCTTACTCTAATTGAGCTGATTTTTCTCTCTCCCCTGCTTCTGAATTTGGCAATGCAGAATTTAATTTTGCCAGTGTATCTGCTTGTTTCAGTACAATTTTAATAATCACATTTCTCAGTTCCAGAGCTACATCAATTTCAGGTTGTTTCCAAGGAAGAGATGTCTGTTCTACAATTCCTTTTCATAACTCAAATGATTTTCGAG
>JAJEAQ010000063.1 GCA_022822685.1 Trichodesmium sp. jk18x7bins.61 | reverse complement strand
CTTTCAGCCATGGGATTGATTGGTGCAGGCAAAATTTGATTCACCACAGATCCTCCCAAAGTGAAAAATGCCACATTCCCATTCAACCAACCACGAACTACAGTAAAACCGCCAAATGGTGAAGTCCATTTCACTACAGATTCTCCACTAGCAACAGCTTCGCCCACCTCAAAGTTTTTAGCTTTCATTGCTTGATCTAACTTTTTGAGTGATTCCTCAGCAGCACGGCGATCGCTTGCTTTCACCATCAACACAAATCCAGCAGCAAATTTGGGTAATTCATCCTGAGTCTTAGAAATAGGTAGCAAAGATAAAGCATATTCTCCTGCCATCCACTTAATAAAATCCTCTTCTAAATCCATACCAGTTGCATTATTTACACTTTTACGCAATATGTCTGGGTTAATAGGAGCGATCGGATTAGATGCGGCACTTTTAATATAATCAGACCACATCCGCTGTAAATTGCTACCAGATGCCATCATCAAAGCATTTCCAGGAATCCGACTTAACATTCCCATAGCATTATTTTCTACACTAAACTTTTTCTGACTATTAGGCTTGAGCCAAGAAATCGCTGTTAAGTCAAGACCATCGGGAGCTAAATTTACAGTAGCTGCTACTCCTTGATTATCGTCAAGTTGTTTGATATTTTCTTCCGAAACAGGAGTAGTTGATTTACTCGAAGCATAAGCAGAAGCAATAGGAATATTAACATATACCACAGCAAAAGGTGAAGGAGTTTGAATTTTATCGATCGCTGCTGTATAACCAGGAGCTTTTGCTAGAGATTGATCTCCTTTGTAGATCTCAATCACTTGATTGATTGCAGCCTGGGAGTTAGTAATTACCAAATATTTTCTCCCCAATAGTGTAGCAGAAATATCTTGGTTAGCTGCTCCTTCAGTTTCTGTAATTTCAATACCTCTATAGGTACGTTTAACTAATTTACCTTGTTTGAGAGGTAGTGGTTGCTCTAAAACTTGCTTGGCTTTGATGGGATCAGCAATTGGTAGTATGACAATAGTTGCTTGTTGAGCTGGTGGTGGTGGTGGGGAGTCTGGTGTAATAGGATTAGTCACTTCTAGAGTTTGCTTTCGTAATAAAGCAATCATAACTTCTTTGCCTACCCAAGGTTGAATATCTCGTTGATAATTATAGCCATAACTGGTAAGGAAGCGATCACGCCACTGCCCTAACAACTTTTGAAAAGCAGTTTGAGCTGGAGTGCCAAACTGTTGAAGTTTTTCCCATTTACGAGAGTCTGTAGAAACAGAAATAGTCATCATTGCATCCTTGGGCACAACTTCAGCTCCCACGGGCAAATTTTCTACTGTTTCTTGGGAAGCTATTATGATGTAGGTGCTAACACTGCCAAGAATCATTAAGACTGTTGCCCCTAATAAGGTTAAAGGTAATGTTTTATTTTGTTTTTTCATCAAAATCTCCTTTGTGGATACTCCGGTTGATACTAACGCATTCCAGTATGAGAGGAACAAGTTGCTAGTTGAGTAAGGGAAAATCGTCTCTTCATATCATGCCCAGTTATGCACTGATGAGAAAGATAGCAAAAAACCAATGGAGTCTGGGAGTGAGCCAGAAAGTTGAATACATCTTCTCCTTCTTGCTATTAGTTGCGTCTACTATATAATCAAATTCCATATTACAGGGGTAGGTTTTTTCTGAGAAAAAAAACTTACTCTGGTTAGGAGAGCGCCCCTCTGTCTCAAATAACAAACTAGGTGGCGCACAGTGGCGAATGATGATCTCCCTTGATTATTTCTCTGAAATGGCTATTTTTGAGCATTTCCTCTGCTGAAAATAAGGACAACCCATCAGCAGATTCCATAACATCATTTTCTATTGTGCAACGCCCCAATAACAAACCAATATTTAGACTTATAAGCTAACAGCCTCCCGATTCAGTCGTCAATAGTCATGATTCATAAGTCAGCAGTCATAAAAATCTTGACTTAAATCAGAGATTGAATTTGGGGACTGGGCTCGAAGTTTGTTCAACTTAAGGAGATTTTGGCCTAATTTTCATTTTATTTGTTAAAATAAAATAATATTTTTTGTTCACATTTATTACTATGAACAAAATTTTGAGTAATTCCTGATCTCGTCTTGTGTGTAGCTATCTTAATCGTATATACCAACTACAAATGGTGATTTTAAACAAGTTATTTTTCCTGGGCAACTATTTTTTTTATGCAGAATCACAAGATGAGCTATAGATTTATTCTGGCTATATAGGCAAAACAATATTGATTGGTAAATATCTTTGTGCTGAACTCTAAATTGATGAGGCAATTGATACTTAGTAATAGTTAATGAGTGACAACCTGAAGATTATAATTATTTTTTTGCTTTAACCACCGCCACTTTAAAAATCCAATAACCTCTTCAGGTAGCAAAATTAGATAAGGTTCATCGGAGATTAACAGTAACCAGCCTTCTTTCTGCTGATGCAGTTTCCATTGTAGTTTTCTGGGGTGGGATATAATTTGCCAATAACCAAGAAGATCGTGCTGACAAAAAAACCAAATTCCTGAGCTTGGTTGATAATTAAATCTGTCATTATTGATAGCTCCTTATAACTTTTTACTCATACTGTTTTTTTAATTTGTATGTAGAACCCATTTGATACCAATTTTCTGTAAGGCTGCACATAATTATGAAATTTATTAATTTATCTGTCTCTATCTGCGGTCAATTTTTATTGAAATATGATTCGATGCAACTTCATTTTAATTTGCTATTATCCCTAGATAATCACCATTAACCAGTATTTTAAGCATCATACCATTTCTTTATTAAGTTGCACTTAATAAAAGATGACAATCGTCAAGGTAATTAGGCCTGAACAAGAATTATTAAGGGCATCGTTACATGGAAATGGTATCAGTTTTAAGGGAAAAATTAGCTATCAAATTTAATTTTCCGGCATTGCTAAACTCACGTTTTTCATACTCTGGAAGACTGAGGAATGAATACCACTCAAAAAACTTAATATTGACAAATATACGAAATGGGTTCTATATAAGGTTAAAAATCTCAGGTAACATAATATAGCATTTCGAGGGTATCTGATGGTACATTAATTGCAGTCAAACCAAGACTGATAAATGATCAGCTCTACCTCAGTTGCGATTAAACAAGTATATTGATTTGACTCGGAGTGCCTACATCTGTGAGCTTTTCACCAGGCTCCCCCTCCTGAATACTGACTACTAAAGCAGTAGATTTTTGTACCTCACCAATATGAGAACTGCTATAAATCAACTTCCCCTACAAAAACTCCCCACCCACCTACATGCTGAAGAGTAATCTTGGGCGTCTAATTTTGTGCTGTCACACGAATCATGGAAATCATCCTGTCGTGTCCAGTTAGTAGTCCCTTACCACCAATTCAGCAGAGTAGTCTTCTGGAAAAAGGACATAAACTAATGTAGGTTATCAGATAGACAGACCTAGGGAAAGACTAAGTATAAGTAGTTTGTAGCATGTATAATCTCATGAGATAGACAATGCTGATACCTAATTAACTTATCTTAACAAGCTCCACCTTGTTAGACATTAAGGTCATTAACTCGCAGAATTTCTAATGTTGGTGAAGTATGCGCGACCTGTTCAGGTCGCGCGACAGGCTCAACTGGTCGTCTGAAACGGGACACCGAGTCCCCTAGGGATTTTCACCCCTAGCCTTCACGGAAAAGA
>JAJEAQ010000788.1 GCA_022822685.1 Trichodesmium sp. jk18x7bins.61 | reverse complement strand
TTCTTGGCTGACTGATGGATTTGGATTTCTGTTGAGATTATTTCGGATTTACCTTGTTGTGTTATTTGAAGTTTTTGAAGTGGTTGAGGCACCTCGCCGTAGAAAGGGATGGTTATCTGTTCTGCGGTGAGGGTTTTGTTTTTATTTCCTTAGGAGCGAGGAATCTGAGAGTCCCTCATTTACTTTTTTGGTTACAGCCGATCAGGGATGATTTGGCTATTCGACGAATTACGCAGTTTAATTAATAGTTTAGTTACTGATTATTTTTCTATTTCTCCTTCGACTACTGATTGATTCTTTTTAGTTTTGGTTATTAGGCTGTTTTCTATCTTTTTCGTTGCCGAATGAGATGTGATGTACTGTTCTTTGATGGGTGACTTTATGTTTCGGCGACAGGCTCAAAGGCGAAGCCAAGCGGCAGCTACAGGGTTTGGGGTAGAAATCCCAGAGAGGCTTGGTGTCTCGGTTCAGTTGACCTGTTCAGGTCGCACAGTTATATTGCCTTCTGGAAGAGTAATTGTAATCCTTCTTGCCTCAACCTCTTCCCCTGTCGTTGCAACCTCTCCTCGTAAAGCTTCCAAATTTTTAAACCGCCTAGCGATATCCGAGAGCTTAATCTCAAATTCTGTCAAATCCAGATATTGCCAAGACTCAGCAGGTTTATCCCCTACAATCATCACCAGTGCTTCTAACCACTGTTGGTCTGTATAAGTTGTATCAATTGCTGCTTGAGTAAATCGATTAAGTACCGATTCAACACATTTTCCAGAAATATACTTAGCTCTTACTCTCAAGTCTTCCCTTAATCTAGTTTCTTGATCGTGAACTCCAAAAGCATCATATAATAACTTTTGACAATTTTTCAGCATCTGGTCATAAGCAGTATTAATTTCCTTTAAAGCTTTTACTAATTTCTGGCTTAAAGTCTTGGCAATTTTGCTATCATCTTGTTCACTCTTTCCTATGGGGGAAAGCTGACAAGCTGTAGATAACTCTACAAAAAGCAGTTCATCAGGTTCCTTTGTTTGTTGCAGAGCCTTCAACACAGCTTGAGCTTCCGAACTCATATTTTTAGTTTGCTTAGTGTATTTTGGCAACTTACTGACAAATTGGTATAAAGGCTTAACCACAGATAATAGAGTCGCATTACGCAACTTGTCTGATTTGGGGATATTTGATTGACGGAGAATTGCTTCGAGTTCCTTGAATACTTGCGATCGCATCCCCACCAATTCAAAATACTTAACTCCATACCGAGCCGGATATTTCACCAGTAGCTCAAAATGTTGTGAACCCAAAATAGGTAAAAATGTACCATCTTGATCAACTCCTAAATCATCAACATGGTACAGCAAAACAGCAGCCACGATAATGGGAATTACACCTTGTTTGACGCCATAAGGAGGTTGAGCCATAGTCTCATATAACAAATCAAGAGTTTGAGTCTGATCTGTTGCTCCCAGACAAAACTCTTCCACACCTTGCCACAAATGCCACAGTTTTGAATTCTCATCTGGCGGATAAAACCCCCATTTATCTCCCTCTGCTCGATGGATACCTGTATCGCGTAATACAGAGTAATAAATACTAACTTCCGGCCCATACCTCTCTAACCCCAGTCGCTCTTGTTCAGAAAACTTTAGCATTGCTTCAATCAACTTTCGTCTTGCTGCCGAGCCTTGAGAGGTAAGTTCACGACGATTAATCAACTCATTCCACAGAATTGGACTTTTGTTGTCAACGTGATCGCATACATTCGACAATTGAGCATTAAAATCAGTCACCCGATTAATTTTTTTCTGTCTTCCATTCATCCAACATTTATTGTCAGGGAGTGACACATCAAAGGCTTGTTCCAAATTTTCATCAAGTGCTGTCTCAGCTTGTGCCACACGATAACGTACCTCTCGCCTTGCTACTCCATCTGTTTGCAATTCCGGAGCGCTTTTATTCAATGTTGTCAGAGCAGCCTACTCTCTAACTGTAATTCTCAAAATATCTAATTTACCCGCAGCAACTAAAATCAAAGGTTTACCGCCTGCTGTCTCTGCTGGCACTTTCTTAGGTGAGGAGTCATCAACCCAATAACCGATCCCACCAATGGTATCATTAGAACACTCTAATTCTGATAATTCTCTAGTTTTATCGATGTATTGGCGCTCAAAATAACGCAATGTACCCTTTTTATAACTGTGACGTTGAGCCACTAAAGGTTTAAGGGGGCGTAACTCTGACAAAAGTTCAACAAGAGGCGATCGCTCTTGTTCAATATAAGTGGCCTACTCCCCATCAACATTAAAATCAGACCCCTGCCAAATCCGCAACTCATCAAGTTGTCGTCGATGTGTAATCAGATTTTTCTGTAATAATGTATCTATTGCCAATTCCCAACTAGGGAGCGTTCTCTCATCACCGACAGTATCGCACATTGCCAACGCTACCACATTTTTCGGGTAGCTCGCATCGAACCTGTGGTTGTGACTAGATTCAAGGTGCCGATTGTCTTTAACACCTGTAAGCTATCATTGTCAAGATGTTTAGCATCAGAAATCAACCCTTGAATTTCTACCCAACGTTGTAGATTTGGCCGAGAAGCTAAACCCATAGCCACAGCTTCTATAAAATAATCGTAAACCCTTGCTAATTTCAATGTTGGGAAAGTACCTTGATTAAAAGTAGTTTCCTCTAAAAAATTTGGCAGCGAATCAGGTTCAGCACTGGTGAGAAAAGTAAACAGAGAGCGATCGTTTTGAGCGTAGCGCGTACATAGAGTCGGTAATACTAGAGCTGCTATTGGATGAAGAGGATAGGTAGATTCTATTATTTCTGGAGTAGTATCAGAGACAATATCATCAGGTAGCAAGTTAAACCATTCCTGAGTTGGCTGAGAGATTTGAGAGCTAAACTGCTTTGTTGGTGTCGCCTCAATTGCCTTTCCAATCAACCGCATCATTTGAGCAGGTAGATATGGAAAAGGAATATCCTCAAACCAGCCCTGATTTTTTGCCCATTCGTTACGTTGTACAGATGCTAACCTTTCTCCATAATCTGTAAATGCTTGATGCAACACTCCTAAAATGTAGACGTGATTGCCTTGATTTACAGCAGGTAATTCTGCTATCTGCTGTAATACATAAAGGTCTTCAGCACCCTGATTATGAACTGCATATTCTAAATTTTTACCCAATTCATCAATAATAAGTAACACATCTGTTTTAAAAGCTTGAGCAACTTCTTGAATCAGGGGAGTTATTTCCCGACTATCTATCGTATTTCCTGCATCTACCTCAGAAGCAAAGCCATTAATTTTTTTTAATAACATCTATTTTCCCGCGCCTTGAAGTACTCCAAAAAGTGTCTACTCCTTTCTGTAGCGCCAGAATAATTGTGTTGCTAACTGGTTCCCTGTGAGCTGTTGCTACTGCTCGAAATAATCCTTGTTTCGGGATGTTGTCAAGCCAATCAATATATTCTGGATTCTCTGTACCCAGTGTTTCCGATGCAATCTCTAGAGCTTTTTTACGACTTGGGTTTTTAGCATCAGCACAAATACAGGCAAGATAGTGAGCGAAAGCTGATTTTCCTGTTCCATAGACACTTGTGAGAGTCCATGCTCTATTTCCCTGTGGGTTAATCAAACCAGCTACAATTCGTCTAAGAGCCTCAACTGCTCTTTCTGTGAGGACGTAACCTTCTAGAGAATCATCTTTGACTAAGTCTCTCTCTAAATTAATAGCGCGAGAATAACGGCGGTTGAGTTGAAAATAATTTGATAAAATTTGGGATGGCATTTTGGCGCTCAAATCACCTAGTTTTATTTACCTTCATAATAATACTTGAGAATACCTTCTGCTAGTTCAATTGGTTCATCATGAAAAGCGAATTGAATCAAACCTGCTGTATCTGATAGATACAGAGACTTAAACTGTCGGCTTACTTTTTCTATCGCATCGCACAGCACACTTTCAGAAAGTTTGAATACCATACCAGGGCTACTCCCATCATATAGTAATCTGGAAATAGCTATGGTTTTTTGCCTACCTATCCAAGAAGTGTATTCTAAACAGGTGGAGACAATAATTTCAGGAGGTAAGTTTCTTTTTTCTCCCACTCGGAAACTGTAACGTCTAGAGTCTCCCGCAGTATTGAGAATACCTAGTTCTGAGAAAGGGCAATCCAAGCTAGATTCGCTAATTTGACCTTTGAGTTGCTGTGATACATACATTCTCAGTATGCAATAAATGTCCTTCTTTAATGATGACTCAGCAGTGCGAGTTCCTAAATTATCGCAATACTCAGATAAATCATTAAATAAGTCGTCTAGGGTGAAATCATTTCTATGAAAGCAGTTAAACATAAAATACCAAGCTGCTGCATTACAGGGAGGCTTCAGTAAATTCCAATGTAATAGCCATAGAGAAGCGGGATTTTCACAAAATGGGCTAAACCTTTATCATCTAATAATATATTACCTAACTCAGAGGGTTTGTCTTCTTCAAGCAGTTTAAAAGCATTGCACCAGTACCTAATGGAGCGTACCATATTCTTACCCACTCCCAAGTGTACTGTAGCATCCCCCATTAAAAATACTTCTGGATTCTTTTGGACTGCATCAAAACCTTTTTTCAACCAACCAAAGCGGGGGTGAAACGTCTCGTGACGAGCAAATACTGGATTGACCAAACTTATCGGCTGATTTTGGTAGATTAGGGGAATGGTCTGCTGTAACATTGACAATAAATAAAATCTGACAAATGTTATTATAGTAGTCCTCAATCATTCGTGAAAAGGTTGTGGGTGTTATAAGAGCCAAAAGAGCAATGCTAAAGCTGATTAAAGACCATCTGCGTTAAAATTTTTCTGGGAGTTTTCTACCCATTTATTCATCCGCCAGTCCCATAGAATTCATTTGGAGAATTCTAGATCGCATTTTTAGGTGGACTAAACCTTCCTTCTGAACTATATAGCAAGTGAAACAAAGGTTAGGAAACAATTATTAGCCACAGTTCTAGTCTTTTTTGTGATTCTAATATTTCTTGAATAGTTACTATTGTGATGATCTCTTGCTCAGAGATTGTTTGTCAAACTGAGATTAAATTCTTGCGTA
>JAJEAQ010000658.1 GCA_022822685.1 Trichodesmium sp. jk18x7bins.61 | reverse complement strand
TTAACTGCTTCTGGGGTAGGTAAGACTATGTCTAGTGTCGGTTTAACTGCTTCTGGTATGGGCATTGGTATGTCAGGTGTTGCTGCCTCCATGCCACTAGTTCGCCCTCGCAAATTCTGGTTAGTTGCTGATGCAGAACTCATTATCCATGGAGCGACAGAACCTGATGCTACTGTTACCATTGGTGGACTACCAATTAAACTTAATCCTGATGGTACGTTCCGTTTCCAAATGGCTTTCCCTGATGGTTTAATTGATTATCCAATAATGGCAGTAGCAGTGGATGGTGAACAAAACCGCTCTGTTCATATGAAGTTTAATCGTGAAACTCCAGAACGTCGTACTAATACTAAAGAAGAGGCTGTTCTAGAATGGATTAACTGAAAAAGTAGTAGTCAATGTATTGAGAGATAGGGCTAAAGTAGCGATCGCTCATTACTATTAGTAAAATAACCCCCGGTTAAAGTCTGGGGGTTTATCGTTTAATTAGTGGGACTTACACAATTTATACTCTGATCAATACGATTTAACTTGCTTCGCTCTATGTAAAGAAGGAAAAAAGAGAAAAGAAAAGTAAATCTTCCACGTCTATTATGGCTCTTCGAACTTCTTCATTCCTTCCTTTAATGACTCCAAATATCAAATTACGCCTATATGCTGGAAAATTTAAAAACCCGTTACAGTTAAAATATGTAAAATCTTTTCAGAAAAGGCTAAATAATTGATGCGCGTAATATTAATGACTGGGAAAGGTGGTGTTGGCAAAACATCAGTAGCTGCTGCGACAGGAATACGCTGTGCTGAGTCAGGCCATAAAACTCTAGTTCTCAGTACTGATCCAGTTCACTCCTTAGCAGATAGCTTTGATATGGAAATGAGCCACGAACCTCGGAAAGTCAGAGAAAACCTTTGGGGTGCAGAGTTGGATGCTTTGATGGAGCTAGAGGGAAACTGAGGAGCAGTAAAACGCTACATTATTCAAGTATTACAGGCACGGGGTTGGGAAGGTGTGCAAGCTGAAGAATTAGCAATTTTGCCAGGAATGGATGAAATTTTTGGTCTGGTGCGGATGAAACGCCATTATGATGAGGGCGAATATGATGTTTTAATCATAGACTCAGCTCCTACTGGTGCTGCATTACGACTTTTGAGTTTACCAGAAGTGGGGGGTTGGTATATGAGAAAGTTTTATAAACCTTTTCAGGGGATGTCGGTAGCACTACGACCAATTTTTGAACCAATTTTTAAACCTATTACCAGTTTTTCTTTGCCTGATAAAGAAGTCATGGACGCCCCTTATGAATTTTATGAGCAAATAGAAGCATTAGAAAAAGTTTTAACTGACAATACTCAAACATCTGTGCGGTTAGTTACCAATCCTGAAAAAATGGTAATCAAGGAGTCTTTGAGGGCTCATGCTTATTTGAGTTTGTACAATGTTTCCACAGATTTAGTCGTAGCAAATCGGATTATTCCTGATTCTGTAACTGACCCTTTTTTCCAAAAATGGAAGGAAAATCAACAGCAATATCGGCAAGAAATTCACGACAATTTTAGACCTTTACCTGTAAAAGATGTGCCTCTTTATTCTGAGGAAATGTGTGGATTGGCTGCTTTAGATAGATTGAAAGAAACTTTGTATGGAGAGGAAGAGCCTAGTCAAGTTTATTATCGGGAGAATACAGTCAAAGTAGTGCAGGAGAAAAGCAATTATAGTTTAGAGTTGTGTATTTACCAGGAATTCCTAAAGAGTAAATTCAGTTGAATAAAACAGGAGATGAGTTGAATATTAGAATTGGTAATCATCGTCGTAATTGAGTTCTGCCTCAAGCATTAGCAATGTTACAACCTGCGGGTGCAAAAATGGAGGATGATTATTTGAAGATTCGGTTTGCTGAAACTGCAAAAGTTTAGGATAATTATTTGTATGTTTGGGAGCAGGCTTGAATTTTTAATGTTTGTTTGGGAGATAAAGATTATGGTTAAACCTGCTCCTACAAATTACTAATATCGTTTTTTCATGGAAGTTATGCATTCTGGCATCGCAGAGCGTTGCGAGGGTGGCGGAGTAATCTTTAATTTAGAGATTGTTTGTAAAACTGAGATTAAATTCTTGAGTAGGGTGGGTTAGGGGTTGATATCTCCTCGTACTTACTGTAATTTTAGTTGTCCGCTGTAACCCACCATAATTCAACACTCTAAGGGATTTCCAAGAAATAAATTATTCACTTTGCGAAGTGAGCATCCTTCCCGCGCCTCCTAGAGCCAAGAAAATTTAGGATATTTTTTTATTTGGAAGTTCCTAACTATCTCAATAGACTTGTTGCGGAATAAAAATTGAAATGGTTCAAAACCTGACTATGTAAGGCTTTCATATATTTGATATCAAAAAGACTATACACCTTTGACAGAGTAAGGTTTTTAACCACTTTTTTAGCTTAATTCGCAACAAGTCTAATATTTACTTCACAAACACTCTCTTACTTGAAAGCTTTAACTGACAATCACTTCATGGCAATTATTTCACATAATAGACCAGAAATTATTTGTGACATTCTTTTTGAGAATTGTATAAAAAAAATATATATTGGCATCAGTAATACCGTTTTTCTTAAAGATTGCCACTAACTACCTCTTTTCTCCTCTTTCAAAGGGGGCTAGGGGAGATATCATGAGATGCAACCTCACAGAGAATTGGTATAAAAGTTGAGAATAGTCTCTATTACTATCACTGTAATTTTGTATTTGAGAGGTTAAATTATTGAAATTATTTAACTCTGTGTGTTGATAATTTGATTTGGCTTTAAATCATAAAAAATCTAAAAACAGTGCATTTAATGAGTAAAAAAAATCAAAATAGTGGGTGATTGTTTGATGATTATTTCATGTAATCTAGAACAGTTGATACTTAGAGAATGTTTGTGTTAGTTTGACGGTGTTTACATGAATTTTTATCAGTACTAAAACTAATGTTTGGTTGATTTTATCATAAATTATCTGGCAATGATGCAACAAAAAAATCAGTAGTTTCTAGTTTGATATTGCTGGCGATCGCGCCATTCTTTATTCGGGGAACGACTACAGTAGCGACGAGAGTTATTGCCTTAGAAAGCGCTCCTTTTTTTTGTAGCTGGAATACGTCTGCTACCTGCTGGATTGTTTGTTTTACTACTAGCATTTATTTTAAAACTGCCTCAACCGAAAACACTAGAGCCTGGCTTTGGATTATTTGTTGGGCTTGGTTATAAGGAGCAATGTTACG
>JAJEAQ010000494.1 GCA_022822685.1 Trichodesmium sp. jk18x7bins.61 | reverse complement strand
CAGCCATTAATAAAAAAGGCAAGATTGGCAAAGAATACTGATGAATTAAATCTCGTTGAGCATCAATATCAGAGAGAATATTCTGGGCAAAAACTGGAGCAGCAGCTACTAAAGGAGTTAAGTATTTAGGAGCAATCCACCAAACTATCGGCAGACTTAACAACAACAAGTATTCTAAGGTTTTGAGTGAAATTAATCTCATCAATACCAGTTCCGGCCTCAAAAAAATATTGATGAGAATTTCTGGTATTGAATCACCTAAGTATCGATAACGCCCGACTCCTCCAGGTGGTTCACCTGCTTTAAAATAAGGAATAAGTAGTTGAGTAGCAATGATAAACCAGGCAACACCAGCAAACAAAGCGATCGCACCACACAATCGTTTTTTTTCAAAGAAATATAACCAAACACCCATTCCAGCCACAGGTAAAGATAAAGCATCTTTACAACCTAAAACCCACACAATAGCCAGACAAAACCAGACAACTTTATCCAACTTGGCGGCTAAAATTGCTCCTAATATTGCTGGCAATGCCATTACCTCTGGATGAAAATCAAATAAATTGAGATTAAACACTACTGGATATAGCAAATAAACCATTGCCAGAGCCAAAGCTTGCTGTTTATTTAACCCAGCATGGCGTGCTAAACTCCATGTAGGTATAGTTCCTACTGCTAAACAAATTGCTTGTATTAGTAATAACCAATAAACTGAAGGATAAATTTTATAAACTAATGCCACCGGATACATTGCCCAAGCAGCATGATTGCCTAAATGATGTACTTCTAAAAAAGAAGAAAAAGCAGGTAAACCTTGACTGATTAGATAAGTAACTTGGTCATAAATTCCCATTTCAAAAGCAGTAGATTGAAATAAGAAATGACGCACACTACTACAAACAAAAAAAATTACAGCAGCAATGATAGTTATTGTAGAGAGAGGAACAGATTTTAATTGTTTAGCAATTGTCATATACCATTAGTTATAAAAAGTCTTTGTTCATAGTTGCGATGCGACGCCTATAGAAATATTTGAGGCACTCAGTAGCAACGACAAGCCTTAATTATAAGTGTTTTACCGAAGATGATATATACTTCCTTGGAAAAGTGGGGGTTATATTCCCCCTAGCCCCCCTTGGAAAAAGGGTAACTAGAGATAGTAGTGAAGTAGTAGGCTGGGTTAAGCGCCAGCCCAACCCAACTAAAAGCTTTATCTGTTGGGTTTTCTCTTTCAGAGACGCTCCGCGTTCATGGAGCCGACAGGCTCAACGTACCTCAACCCAATCTACACTAGCTATGACTCCTAAAATTTTAGGTATACTTACTGCTGTTTCTATAATTTACATTTGTGAAAACTGCTATCGGTATCAGGTGGGCAAACAGCGCTAAATTGATGTGAGTCCAAATAAGTCAGTATTTGCCCACCCTACTACTATAATCTTCGATGAGGATATATATTTTTATCCTCTTTTTGTGCCACAGTAAATAGGGCGTTGCTGAATCAAGGGATGAATCTTTGGAAATACATCCAAGCCTACAATTCATCCCGCAAATATGCAACGCCGTAAATAGAGATAATTGTTAATTACTTTTTTTCTAATTTGCAGGCATATGAAAGCTAAAGAGTTACTCCGGTTATATGCAAAAGACCAAAAGGATTTTAGCGGAGAGAATCTTAGAACTAATTTAGATAAAACTGACTTCAGGGAGGCTAACGTTACTAATGCCAGGTTTGTTGGTAGTTTAGGAATCTCTGAAGCATTGAAACAAGATATTATCAGTCGAGGTGCAATATTTGGGGATGCACCTCAGTGCATCCTGAAATAAATTATCAAACATAGTTTAGTATTATGTCGGGCGATAATCGTTATAAATAAGGTTTAAGGTTTTCTCGCCACCCTATAGTTATAATGGCGCAGGCATCGCAACTACAAACAAATTTTTTTATTCACAATTAAGATATCTATGCTTATTCCTCCTTCAGAAGCATTTGAAAATCCAAGGGAATCTTATTGTTATCCCTGGATTTTTGCAGTTTTAATTGTTGTTGTTATATTCCTATTTTTAATTATGTTTTCTCTCAAATCTCAACCTCAACTGTTAACCGAGCCATTTTTGCAATCTCCCACAAAAAATTCTGTACAAGTTGTTTGGTTTACTGAATTTTATGGCCAAAAGCATCTTGTGGTTTATGGTGAAAATTTGAATCAAGTTGTTGAAGCAAACACTACTAAACTTAGTCGGACTCGTGAAGACCAAAATTCTTTGGTGGGAAAACAAACAGAAACAGGTTTAATTTATCAACAACCTACCATGCGAAATATCTGGCGACATGAAGCAAAAGTCACAGGTTTAACTCCTAATATTTCTGTGCCATATCGAGTTATTAGTGAAATAGAAAATGGTCAAACTATTAGCAGTAAAATTTTCACTTTAGCGCCTCAGCCTACTCCAGGCACATCTTTAAAAATTCTCCTCACTTCTGACCATCAGTTAAAACCAATGACTGCTACAAATATGCAAAAAGTCACTGAAACTTTTAATAAAATAGATGGGATTTTCTTTGCCGGAGATTTAGTGAATATTCCAGATCGCGCTTCGGAATGGTTCGACGATCGCCGGGGAAATGCTTTTTTTCCTAACCTCCAAGGCCGAGCTAAGTATGAATTACTTAAAAATGGTATAAAAACTGTTTATGCTGGTGGAGAATTAATCCAGAATGTGCCTCTATTTCCAGCGATCGGCAATCATGAAGTTATGGGTGTATTTTCAACAAAAATACTTTTAAATCAGCAGTTTAGTCATCCCTCAACGCGGGATGCTGCGGAAAATTTATATCGAAAAAATTCTACAAAAATTAATCCTAATAACGACCCATCTGTTAAAAGAGCTTGGATCAAAAATAATTCTTTTAATGCCGATACCTACCAAGAAATTTTCACTCTGCCTCAAAATGGTTCAGAGAAAAAAAATTACTATGCGGTGACTTTTGGTGATGTGCGTTTAGTAGTTTTATACATTACTAACATCTGGCGAGTACCTCATTTAAAGGATAATGCCAGAGGCAAATATCGGGAACGAAAACAAGATTTTAATAATCAGACCGAATGGGGTTATGGTCAGCATATTTTTGAATCTATTATGAAAGGTAGTAACCAATATAATTGGCTAGAGCAAGAGCTGGCTAGCCAAGAATTTAAACAAGCTAAATATAAAATAGTCATGTTTCATCATCCGCCTCATTCTCTAGGTGAAAATATTGTTCCTGCTTATACTAATCCCAAACAATATATTGAGCGAGATGAAAATGGTAATATTACAATGATTCGTTATGAATATCCTGTACAAGATGATTATATTATTCGAGATGTTTTACCCTTATTAGAAACAGCAGGTGTCCAGTTAGTATTTTATGGTCATTCTCATCTTTGGAATCGCTTTATTAGTTCTAGTGGAATGCACTTTTTAGAAACATCAAATGTAGGTAATAGTTATGGGG
>JAJEAQ010000283.1 GCA_022822685.1 Trichodesmium sp. jk18x7bins.61 | reverse complement strand
CTGTATTTCCTTGGACAAAGGCTTAATATTATCTGGGTCAAAATTCAGACTAGAAAACAAAGGCAAAATTTCTCTAGTAAAAGCTTCTGCTGCTTTAGAACGATAGCGATTAGGATTATAAATAACAGATAATACTCGATTTACAACCACCTGATCTATTTTGGCTGTAGTTAAAACTCCAATTTGTAATTCTTTCTCAATAGCTGAAACAGAGACAAAAGCTACTCCCAAGCCAGACTGAACAGCATTTTTAATCGCCTCAATTGAATTTAGTTCCATTTCTACTTTCAGACGGCGGGTATCAATGCCACTACGGGATAATACTTGGTCAATTACCTTGCGAATAGTGGACTGGGAGTCCAAGGTAATGAAATTTAGGTTATACAAATCATCCTTTTGAATTGTATCCTTTTCTGCCAGAGAATGAGAGACAGGCAAAATTAAGGCCAATTCATCTTCAGCATAGGGTATAACTTCTAAAGATTCCTTGAGCTCTGGAGGAACTTCACCTCCAACAATAGCTAAGTCTATTTGCCCATTAGCCACACTCCAAGCAGTACGACGAGTAGAGTGAACATGTAACTGCACAGCCACATCAGGATATTTTTGCCTAAACATTCCAATCATTTGAGGCAGTAGATAAGTGCCAGTAGTTTGAGAAGCACCAACAATTAAAGTGCCTCCTTGAAGATTTTGTAAATCCTCAATCGCCCGACAAGTTTCTTGACAAAGAGATAATATTTTCTCGCCGTAGGTGAGTAGCAGATGACCAGCCTCAGTTAATTGAGCCCGACGGCCACCCCTGTCGAATAGGGGGACATTCAACTGTCGTTCTAAGTTTTGCACCTGCAAACTCACTGCTGGTTGAGAAACAAATAAACTATCAGCAGCTCGTTTAAAGCTGCCTTCAGCAGCGATCGCTTTCAAAATTCGTAATTGATCTAGGGTGAAAGGAAGCTCAGACATCTTATTAAAGAAAAAAAGGTTGAGGGATTTAATGGCCAAAAGTTTTCCTAATGGACAAATTGAGGAAAAGTGATATTAGGTCTTAACCGATTTTCATCCTTGGCTATTCTCAGGCAAATGAATTCCTGCTTGGCGATCGCTTTTCGGTTGATTGACGCTTCATCGGGTACTGCTATCTTTTAAAGTGGGGCAGTCTTACGCTTCCTCCTGGTTAATTTTGTGTCTTGTGAGTACCCCCCGGCGACTCAGATATTCTTTGCCGTATTTTTATGGCCAAAATCCCAGTCCAATAGGGAGGCTTGAAACTAAGTTTTTTCGTCAATTGAAGGGGTTAGCAGTTCATACTCCTCTAGCATACTGCTGGACGATTCCGACAAAAGTTAACTTTTATTATCTATTTCTGATATTGGTCATGTCTAATGATTTGTTAACCCCTAGCCATTTGATCATGTTAGGGTTAATTCTAAGTTTTGCCATCGTCCATAGTGGTTTAGCTGCCTTAAGACCGTGGGCTGAAGACAAAATCGGTCCAAGAGCCTACCGCATCTTATTTGCCCTAGTCAGTTTACCACTAGCGGTTGTTTTGATTGTTTACTTTTTTAATCATCGTTACGATGGTATACAATTGTGGCAATTGCAGGGTTTCCCAATAGTTAAACCTACAGTCTGGATACTATCTGCAATTTCTTTTATTTTTCTCTACCCCTCTACATTTAATCTTTTAGAAATTGCTGCCATCCAAAAGCCCCAAGTCCATCTCCATGAAACAGGGATAATTCGGATTACCCGCCATCCCCAAATGGTCGGCCAAGTAATTTGGTGTATTGCCCACACTCTTTGGTTAGGGACAAGTTTTACCTTAGTTACCTCTTTTGGCCTGATACTCCACCACTTATTTGGTGTCTGGCATGGCGATCGCCGACTTCAAAACCGCTTCGGTGAATCATTTGAGAAATTAAAGTTTCGCACATCTGTTATTCCTTTTGTCGCTATTCTTCAAGGATGTCAAACACTACATTTGCAGGAGTTTCTGCGATGGGCTTATACAGGAGTAGTAATTTTTGTTCTATTACTTTGGCAAGCTCATCCACTTTTAATACGTGCAACTGGGAATATAGACTGGTAGTATGATCCCAGGATATAAGAAATTTAATTAATCACAATCATGCTTTTGTCAGTTAACGAAAAGACTTTTAAAAAAGAAGTCTTAGATGCTTCTACTCCTGTTTTAGTTCATTTTGAGGCTCCTTGGTGTGGCCTGTGTAAAATGATTGTCCCACAATTGATTCAATTTCAATCTGAGTGGAATAGTCATTTAAGGCTTGTAGGGGTTAATGCCGATCAGAGTTTAATGCTTGCCAGTACCTATCAACTCAAAACTTTGCCGACCTTAATTGTTTTTGATAATGGCCAAGTTATTCATCGAGTGGATCATTTTCAAGCAAGGGAAGATTTTCGACGAACACTAGATGCCTTTATCACCAGTTACCAAAAATCTTACCAGGCTCGAATGATGGAACCACAACTAATTTCATCAGGTCAACAATCATACATTGAGAAGTCCCTGTAGATCAATATAGGGATTTTTTGGGGATTGGTAATTCAGTAATTTTATGTAGTTAACGGAAATTATTGATTAGGTTAACCGTTAATTATACTGTTGGTTTGCCTTAAGTATAGAGGCTAAAACTAGAAACATAAGGGAGTAAATTTCTTTTGGAGCTAGTTTTAGCCTCTTGTCATTTTTTTATCATCAACTAATTACCTTCTGTTTGCTATTCACGGTTTACTGACGGATGTTACAGGGTAGGACTCCTGGAGCATTAGCACTTACTCCTGATCAAAATAGTGATGGTTTTCTGACTTATTATGAAATTTTCAAACTAAATCTGAATGCAGAATTAGTAGTTTTGAGTGCTTGTGATACAGGGCGTGGAGAAATTACAGGGGATGGAGTTATCGGCTGATCTCGTTCTTTTTTTGGCAGCAGACGCGCCTAGTATTATTGTTTCTTTATGGAAAGTTCCAGATGATGCAACTCAATTATTGATGGTAGAGTTTTATAGTCAATTAGCTGCTACTAGTAATAAGGCAGAAGCTTTACGAAAGGCTATGTTAACTACTCTGGAAAAGTTTCCTGAAGCTAAAAATTGGGCAGCTTTTACTTTAACTGGTGAAGCAATTTAACTGGAAGGAAGTTTGTAGTTGGGCTTGCTCCCGATAGTTTGAAGAGGGGCGGCATCCCAACTACAAACTAAGATTTTTTGATTGTGCTTTGTTTTTGTTGAGTTGGAGTTGATAATTTGTGCTATTTTACTGGAAAGTATTTATTATTTAGATAGGCAAAAATGCAAACTAAAGCTCAACAACTTAATTCCAATTCTTGTCTAATTTGTCCGACTATTCCTCAAGGTGGTTTGCTCAAAGGTGAGCCAATAAAATTGGGGGTTTTAGCATCTGGAAGTGGTAGTAATTTTGAGGCGATCGCGTCGGCAATAAATAATCAGCAACTAAATGCTCAAGTTCAGGTGATGATTTATAATAATCCAGGGGCTAAGGTTAAATCACGAGCAGAAAAGTGGGATGTTCCGGCAGTATTATTGAATCACCTGGAATACAAAAATAGAGAAGAATTTGACGCTCAGATTGTGAAAACTCTACAAGAATATGATGTCGAGTGGGTAATTATGGCTGGTTGGATGCGAATTGTTACTAAAGTTTTGATTAATGCTTTTCCTTATAGAGTTATTAATATTCATCCGAGTTTGTTGCCTAGTTTTAGAGGTATTAAGGCAGTTGAACAAGCTTTACAAGCAGGTGTAAAGATAACTGGTTGTACAGTACATTTAGTAGATGTAGAAGTAGATAGTGGCCCGATTTTAATGCAGGCTGCCGTGCCGATTTTACCTGATGATACAGCGAAAATTCTATATGAGAGAATTCAAGTACAAGAACATCAGATTATTGTAGGCGCTATTACTCTTGTTGCATCTCAAGAAAGAGACAAGCGGGAACAAGGGGAGGAGTTATCGGAATAGGTTTTTGACAATTGGGTAAAGGTAAGACAAGGAAGACTTAGGAGGAAAGTAGACAAGGAGATTTTTCCGGAGGGAAATTTTGGAAAAACAAAACCCTAAATAAAAAATCGTAAATTATATCATTTTAAAATAATTGATTTATTAATAAATAACTACAGGATTAGCAGGTGAACCTGTTGCTCCTTTCATTTTTAGAGGAGCAAAAACAAACATAAATTCGTAAACCTGATCTTCTAATAATTGACTAACATCTAGGTTCTCAATATTAGTAATACCGTGTTTAACCATCCATTCAATATGACAATCATAAGGTCGATTTGGATCTTCACCCGGTTGCGCTTCAGTTCCCGAAGTATCTGAACCAACCATAGCTATTTTTAAGCTAGATAAATAACGACAGCTAGTAATACCTGGCCCTGGTTCTCCAGAATTAAATATTTGAGCATTCTTCGCTTTTTGCTCAGGACTCAAACTATCCCAGTCTTTCCCCCAATACTTACCATGACCTGTATGGAAAATAACCACATCTCCTTGTTTTATTGGGGCTATTTTTTGTTTTTTTATCGCCCCTTTAATATCACTAATTGTAATAATTCCTGGGTCATTTTTACTCTTACCTTGGGGAATGGGTAGACGTTCAACTCTTCGATAACCAGCAATATCTAATAATACTCCCCGCGTTACATACCCTAACTCTCCAATCTTTTCTACCCCTAATTTATTTAACCCATAGGATGTGCCAAAGTCTTCTAAAAAGTTACCATTATAAAAATAGTCTCCTTTAGAAGTATTCACACCAATATGACCTAACCCATCAAATTGAGTGCCTATCTGGGCTAATTCAGCTGTCACATATTCAACATTAGCAACCAGGCTATTTTCTCCAGACAATTTCTGGGTTGGTAGACCAGGAATAATTAATTTCCAATTACGTTGAAACATTACTGGAGCATCACTTTGATAAATTTTGCCCAGGGTAACTACTTTACCTTTTTTGACTAATTTCAGGGATTCTAAAACCTTTTGATTAGTAATCCAATTAACTGAACCTACTTCATCATTTTTGCCAAAAACTGAAGGATTCCAGCGCTGTTTTAAAGGGATGTCATCAGCTATACTGGCTGAGGAAAAGCTATAAATAATCGATAGGATTACAACAAATATTATGATGAATTTGAAATGATTAGCAATTTTCATTAGTGCTCTCCTAAACTAATAGCATTGTCATAGCCCTTAATCTTTAAGGGTAGAGTCTTTAGGATACTATACATAGCATAAAAATCAAAGAATGGTTTGCTTTACTACCCCCCTTTTCCAGAGGGACTTTTTTTATCAGTAATTATCTGAGCATGGCATAACTTATCTCCTTTAATCACCCTGGGAAAGGTATGAAGAGGTAATATCGATTTCAATAAATATTGCTACAAAGTTTTAGGGGGTTAAGACTGAGAAAGAGGTATATGCAAGGTGGGCAAAAAATGCCAAATTTATCGAGGCGGGCGTGATCACTAAATATTTGTCCACCCTACTACTCACGATTTACTGTAACTATCTTTTTTGAATTTGGTATAAGTTAGTTAAATTACACTATTCAGGAGAAAGGGTATTAAGGACTTTAAAATTAGTTCGCTGAGGCAAAGCTGACGCTAACGCGATCGCTCATAATAACGTATTTCCGTTATGCTACCTAAATCCTATCATGTTCGGTAAAGCACTTATAATAATTAGCTTCGTAGTTACTCCAACTGCTTCTCCAATATATCCAGGACTTACCCATTTTAGGATAGTAAATTCTATATATAGTGTTGTGCGCTGGTTTTAAATTACTATATATAGTGCTTTTGCGTAAGTCCTGAGATCTGTGCTGCCGCATCGCAACTACAAACAAAGAATTTTTTTATAATTAATTATCTGAACATAGTCTTCAAGATATATTGCCGATTTTCTCTTATAATTATCTGCACAACAGATTGAATCAGAAAAAATGGGGAATATCTGTATTATTGGACCTACTGGTGCGGGCAAAACTACCTATTTAGCAGGATTAGCTTATTGGCCTGAAAAAAATCACCCAAATTTTCAAATTACAGCTATTACTAATGATGCCAAAAATTTAGCTAATAAAGCTGAAACTATTATTCTTAATGGTGCTTCTTTAGAACCCACTACTATTGATGGGATAAAAATTAAAAGTTTCTACGATTTACCTTTGTATTCTTTCCATATAGAAATTAAACGTTGGTGGCAAAAAAAACCAGAAGAAATTAATCTAGTTGTGCGAGATTATCCAGGAGAAATTTTTAATGAATTGCAAGGCGGTATTTCTAATCCTTTGCATCAAGAGTTTCTGGATGAATGTCTGATGAGAGATAATGTGGGGTGTTTGATTTTGCTGCATAAGTGGGAGCCTGGGAACGACCTCTTTTATAGTAATGTGATAGAAAGATTTATTAATTTAATGGATGAAAGCGATCGCACCAACGACTTACGCCTCGCTTTAGCAATGAGTAAATGTGAGAGAGGAGAAATTTGGCCTGGTCGTCTTGATCCAAAATTAGACATTTTTCAGGTGCATTTACCCAAAACAACTAATATTTTGGAAAAGTGCATTCCTAAGCAAAATTTACGGTTTTATGCTATATCTACTTTTGGTGTTTTACATCGAAATGACCCCCGCCCAAATCGCACTGACGAATTAGGAAGCCCTCATTCTGTTTTACGGGAGCCTTTGAAGTGGAAGCCTTATGATATTGTTTCACCTCTGTATTGGTTAAGTCAAGGTAAGAGGATGTGGTAAAAATGTTTAAATCTCTATTGCAGCCAAGAATTGATCGCAATTTAAAAGAGGAAAATTGCTCTGGAGTTTTGCGGGTAATTGGCGATCGCGCTGCTGGTAAAACAACTTATATGGCAGCTTTGGCTAGGTGGCCCAATGCTGAAATTTCTAGTCCAGTTGAGTTAGTGACTCCGGCAAATAAAGATGGAGAATATTTAATTAGGCAGGCAGAAAGTTTGATAGAGCAAGGGCTACAAATTAACCAAACTCGTCTGGCTAATGATGTGCTAGAAATTAAAGACTATAGTTTGAGGATTATTCTGAAAACAGCAGATAATTTCAGTTTCTTAAATACTATTTTCAACTTGGATATTAGCTGCAAAGATTACTCGGGAGAATTTTTCAGCGATGTACTGCATCAAACAAATTCTCAATTACTGCGAGACTACCTGAATGACTGCTTTCCAGCTACAGGAATTATGTTAATGATTGATGCTACAACTCACCGTAAAGATCCCGAATATGCTAGAGGAGTTGATCGACTTTTAGTGGCATTAGCTGGGGGGGATGTATTTAGTCAGAAACGTCGAATTGCTTTGGTATTAACTAAGTGTGAATTAGCGGATTTGTGGATAAATAGGCACAGACCAAAATTTGTTACAGAGGTGCGGTTTCCTACTATTTTTAAAAGATTAGAATCTTGGCAAGATTTGGGAGTCGGTAGTGTGGAATATTTTACTACTTCTGCTTTTGGCATGACGGGAAAGAGATATCTCAAACCAAATTCTCGACAAATTTATCGCGATCGCGGTGGGGTGGCTGCGGTATTAGAAGACTCCAAAAAATGGCGACCTTTTGGTTTAGTTTCTCCCATATATTGGATTTGTACAGGTAAACGTCTTTTAGAATTAGATGGAGATTAATACTCTCTGCTAGAAATATAGTGCAGCAGAGCAGAAATAACTCACCAGTGACAAAATAGTCAAATCCAGACCAAATAATACTTTTGCATGGGTGGCTTTTTACTTTTGACTTCCGCGTAGCGGTGTATCAAAAAATGGAAACTATTGAAATTCACGAATTCAGCACAGGTATAATTCCAGAAATATTACCCGATGGTAAATGGATTTCTAGAGGATTTAAAGTCGGGGAATATATGAATTTAACCCTGCCTCAAGTTCCCCATTGTGTAGGAAGATCAATTGCTAATAAGGGTTTTGAAGTAGGTAAAGATCGTCATAGTCAACAGCCAACTTTTATTGGGCGAATTGTCTTAAGTATGGGTGGTGGAGAACCAGATTATTCTGTAGTTGCTGTCGTAACTTCTGGGCAAGATGAATATGGGCGTTCGACTTCTTTTTATCGTTATTTTCTCTGCACTGGAAAAGATAATATATGGCAAATATTAGAATGGATCAATACTCAGCAAGAACAAGGAATAAATTCTATATTTAATCCCTCTGAAACTAAAGAAATTGGTAAACCAAATCAACATAAAATTACTACAAAGCCAGAAATTAACTTATCTCCAGAATGGGAAAATTGGTTGAGTAATCAATCAGCACCAATTATTATGCCAGCGGGTTCTTATGACTTACAAATTATTCATAAAATAGCTGAGATGAAAGCTAATGGTCAGCCAATTTCATGGGCTTATGATGTGGAAGCAATTGAACGACCAGAAGAATTTTTGATTATTCATCCTGCCAATGCTAAAGTAGAAGCGAATTTGGTAGAAATACAAACAAATATAGTAGAAAATCCCCTGGTAAGTATCTCAAAAAATATAGATGAAGCGGCTATAGAAACAGCAATTAAGGGATTAAGTAGTGGTTCTAAAATTAAACGTGAATGGGTACAAAATTTGATTTTCAAATTACAGAGTGGTCAAGTTACATCGGAATATTTAAACAATCTATTTGATAATCTAGGGGCGAGTAATGCGGCCAAACAAGGCAGTGCTAATGCTCAAATGGTCAGATTATTAACTTTAAGAGCAATTTTCATCCCTGAAACTTTATCAGAATATTTTAATTGGTTGAATATTAATGGAAATGCAAATAAGGAAAACGAGAAACAAAAAATTTCCCTAAATTTACAATCTCAGCTAAAAAATTATCAAAATTTATTAGAAGCATTAACTATCGCCGGAGTCAATCACGCTCTCTATCAAGTATTGGCAGGGAAAATACCTGTTTCTGCTGTTTGTTGGCTATTCAAAACCAGAGACAGTTTATGGTCAGGAGAAGTTAGTAGAGTTAAACAACAGGTTCGCCATGATTTAGAATGTCTGAGAAAATCTATATTAATTACAGGTACTGAGCAAAAACCTGGTGAACTACTTTATGGAAATGCTCTTTGGAAAAAACTAATTTCCTGGTTGAAGTCTCGTCAGTCTCGTCGCGATCGCTGCAGTTATTATCAGCCTTTTGCCGATTTATTTTTTCATTTACCTGATTATCAGTTAGCAGCTTATTTTCATCAGGTGAGTAGTGGAAAAGTTCCAGAAATTGTATTTAAAGCAGCATTTCCCTGGTTAAAATCAACTTATGAAACAATTATTTTTGGGTTAACTGTAAAAAAAAAATTAACTTTTTATGACCAGATAAATATCTTAGTAAGAAAGTATGGAATACCAGTCGCAATAACTTGTTTAATAGTACTTTCACATAGTTTATTTTTTGCTTTAGGATATCAGGTAGGTAAGTCTAATACTCGGACCATTTATCAATATAAAACTACAGAATATCAACCTAATGCAGAAACAAATACTCTGAGTAAAATGTCAGTAGCACAAATGAAAAAAGCATTAGATAAATTCCCCAATTCTATTACCCCGATTTTACAGCAAATTCATCCTGATGATCAATACTGTATTGGTCGAGATAGTGGTATTTATTGGCGAATCACTGAACCATTAGAAAAAGGTGCTGTAGCTCCAGATTGGTTTTATGCGCCAGATGTACCACAAAAGCTCGATGGTGAATTGCGTCGTTCTTATGTGTTATGGAAAGAATTTGTCGCGCCATTAATAGTATTAGAATTTGTGTCTGGAGATGGTTCAGAAGAACGAGACAAAACACCACTAAAAAGTAAGTTTTGAGTCTACGAACGAGCAATTCGCGTGCCTTTTTGTGGTATATATGAAGTGGGAAAAGGGCAGGTGGAAGTATATTATTTAGTCAATGGTTACTATCAACAAATACCTGCCAATGAGCGAAATCATTATCCCATTGAACCTTTAAAGGTGGGGCTAGGTATCTGGGAAGGAGAATATCAAAGCCAGGTATGGCCTTGGTTACGTTGATGGGATTTAGAGGGGAATTTATTGCTGACAGGAGATGAACGTGCAAAACAAGAACATCAACGAGCTGAACGCTTGGCAGAGCAGTTAAAAGCTTTGGGTGTCGAACCTGAGCTGTAGATACAGGGGAGGCGATCGCTCCCTTAAGACATCCCCCTTCCGTCTCCCTTTGAAAGGGGGAGACAATCAGAAATGCTTCTAAAGTTTCAGTAAAGTTTGTCAAGGGTTTGTGAGCATAACGTTTTCTTAGCCCTCCCATTAATTGCTGATAAATAATAAAAGTATAATACCAATTATCAAAAAGAATGCTATGCTTGCTAGGGGTAAAAAATAAGCGGTAAAATCACAAAATCACCAAAGAGCGGGGATTGGGGACTATATATATAGTATTTGGAAATAAAAAATACTCGTACATCAAGGTTTTTAGTAATTGGTATAAGCGGCAAAAACTAAAATAAAGTGACGCATTAATTATAAAACCAAGAAACTGTAATATCATGTCTCATTGAACAACCATAATCAAGCTGGCTTCTGAGAACCCGCAGAGACGTTGTATGCAAGGTCCCTACATTATGCTTAATTAATGGGACTTGATATAAAACTTATGATTAGGCAAGGAGATCCTAAATGGGTTCTATAAAGCGACAAGTCTATTTTTTTATCTGTTAGTTTCTTAATATAATCTTAAAATTACAATGAGGTAAATTCTCTTAGGAAAAATACTACAATAAAATAAGCAGACTTTGAAAAAAATTACCAAACCTGAGAAGCTTTTTTTTGTGAGTACACAGCCCTACCCAAAATTTCAATTTGACTCCATTGATGCTGCACTAGCTGACATAAAAGCAGGTCGTTGTATAGTAGTAGTAGATGACGAACATCGAGAAAATGAAGGAGATGTCATTTGTGCAGCTCAATTTGCTACCCCAGACATGATTAATTTTATGGCAGTTGAAGCTAGAGGTCTAATTTGTCTATCATTGACAGGCGATCGCCTCGACGAATTGGACATTCCGCTCATGGTAACAAAAAATACTGATAGTAACCAAACTGCATTCACCGTAAGTATTGATGCCTCGCCAGCCTTGGGAGTTTCCACAGGTATCTCCGCAGAAGATAGAGCGCGTACTATCCAAGCAGTTATCAATTCTACCACAAAACCAGAAGATTTACGTCGCCCTGGTCATGTTTTCCCCATTCGGGCAAGAGAGGGAGGAGTATTAAAACGAGCCGGCCACACAGAAGCCTCTGTAGACTTGGCTAGACTGGCAGGTTTATATCCGGCCGGGGTAATTTGTGAAATTCAAAACCCAGACGGCTCTATGGCAAGATTACCTCAATTAGTAGAATATGCTAAAACTCGTAATCTCAAACTGATTAGTATAGCTGATATCATCAGCTACCGCCTCAAACATGATCGCTTTGTCTATCGAGAAACTATTGCCAAATTACCCTCCCAATTCGGCACCTTTGAAATTTATGGCTACCGCAACACTCAAGATAATTCTGAACATGTAGCTATTGTCAAAGGTAACCCAGAAGAATTTCAGGAAAAACCTGTGATGGTGCGGGTGCATTCTGAGTGCTTGACTGGAGATGCTTTTGGCTCCCTCCGTTGTGACTGTCAAATGCAGTTGCAAGCAGCTATGAAAATGATTCAAGATGCTGGTGCTGGAATTGTTGTCTATCTACGACAAGAAGGTAGGGGAATAGGTTTGATTAACAAACTCAAAGCTTATTCATTGCAAGATCTAGGATTAGATACAGTGGAGGCTAACGAAAAATTAGGATTCCCGGCTGATTTACGCAACTATGGTATGGGGGCACAAATATTGAATGATTTGGGAGTCAAGAAAATTCGTTTAATTACAAATAATCCTCGCAAAATTGCTGGTTTAAATGGTTATGGAATAGAAATAGTTGACCGCGTTCCCTTATTAATTGAAGCAACAGATTATAATTCTGTTTATCTTGCTACTAAAGCTCAAAAATTGGGTCATATTTTATTGCGCAATTATTTAGTAACAATTGCTATTAGTTGGAAAAATCAAATAAAAACAGAAAAAAACTCCGGGAATCGAGCAATTAAAGCTTTGAAACTTCCGATTCAACGTCGCTATGAATACTTGGAAAAATTACGTAGTTTAATCAAAGAATATGACTTTCTGTTGCAGGA
>JAJEAQ010000170.1 GCA_022822685.1 Trichodesmium sp. jk18x7bins.61 | reverse complement strand
GGAGAGACAGAAGAACAAGTCAAAGAATGGAGCAAAAAAACAAAAAATTTGAAAATGGTACAGTCAAAAATATAAAATTAATGGAAGATAAAAATCTGTAAAGAGACAATAAAAAGATTAGGCAAATAAAATGGAATGGGTTTGTATCAAAAAAAAAGGGTTAAAGTCAAACCAGACCATAAATTATATGATAAAAAATCAGAATTAAAGGAATTAGAAAAACAAGAGATAAAGGAAAAAATAGATTTATATTATGTGGATGAAAGTGGATTTAGTTGAGTGTCATATCTACCTTATGCATGGCCAGAAAAAGGAGAAAAAATAGAAGTAGAAAACAGTAGGAGTGAAAGATTAAATGTCTTAGCATTTATCAAAATAAATAATAGATGAGAAAGCTATATGTTTGTAAGGATTCAGGTCCTATAGAAAAGCCTATAAATCTTGATGGATAAGCATTTCCGGCAATTGCCTCCCCCCATCCTCTTCTCAATTAGAGATGGCTACAAGCCTTTGTTTTTGTGATTATTGAGAATGAAGCTGTGAAATTGCTGAGTCAGTCGTTTTCATAAGTCTCTCTAGAACTGGGTTTGAGATACCTGAATCCTTACATATGTTTGAAGCTACTATTAATAGCGATCTAATTATAGCTGGCATAAATAAATTAAGCGAAAAGCTAGAAAAAGAAAGAGTATTAGTAATAGATAATGCTTCGATTCACCAGAATCAAAAATTATGGAATCAGCAAAAAGAATGGGAACAGAAAGGGTTAAGAATATTCTTTTTACCCAGTTACTCACCACAATTAAATCAAATAGAAATATTGTGGAGATTTATCAAATATAAATGGTTATAACCTGTAGCTTATGGGAGTTATTTGAACTTACTAAAAGCAGTAGAAGATATTCTGATTAATTTTGGTTCAAAATATACAATTAATTTTGTGTAGGTACTGAGTCCTACTTGTATGCTACCACTATAGCGCTTCGCTCTCACGTATTTACAAATCAGGATTGAATCTCCTTTTACTCAGCAGTTCCCCTGTTTCAATCTGTAACTATAAGCGCGAAGCGCTATATCTGTCAAGATTCAATTGTTAAAGGTAACAGGCAAAACGCGCCGAGATCCCACGTCGACAAAAGTGAGGGGCTTACAAGGTGCAGACTTTAGTGACGCACACAGCCTCTGGGCAAGGGAATGCGTAGGCTCGATCGGCATGCTTGTAAGAGGTAAAGCCTCTGGAGGGGGGATAATCATCTTGGTATAATACCAATTACCAAAACATTGCTTGACTTGGATTGTCTATTTATTACATATTATTTGCTGGAGTTAATCCCTGGTATTTATTAGCTTTGGCTCTTTTTTTCGTCATTTTTACCATCTTCCAAGTACAGCATTACTTTTTTCAATGGTATCAGCCCTATAAATAAATATGTAGAGATTTTCCAGAGAAAGTCTCTACATAGGTTGTAAAAAATAATTAGGTAGTTTATGAAGATGTCTATTAGACAAAAAAGCGATCAATAATTAACGGCGATGGAAATGGGTTGGGCCTCCATAACGTGATTGTTCTCCAATTAATCCAAGAATTTGATTGTCATTACTAGGAGCTTTTAACACGAGCAAGTAGAATTTTCATAGAGATAAATACTTATCTTAACCCTTTTTTCTTAAAGCAGTCATACCCAATGCACTTATTCCCATTAAGCCAATCATTGTAGATGGTTCTGGTACACTTGCAGTATCATCAATAGTCTCTAAAGAAAGTGACCAAGAAGAGCCATCACCATGTTGAGCAGTAAAAGTACCTTCTAATGTAGTAATATCTCCTTCATCTTCGATGTATCCAGTAAAACTATATGCTATAAAATCTCCGCTAGCATCTTCTGACTCTACTCCTGTGAGAGTAAAACCATAATCTTCTTCACCATCAGAAAAAGTAAAAAAGCTCTCGTAAGGGTCATTTTCTGAAACACCCGAGAAATCTTCTGTGGCAACTGTGCCCGTACCGTCCCAAGTGTCAAAATCGCCTGTACCGTCCACAAATATCATCTCACTTTCAATTTGAGATCCATCTTCTGTGAGGTAAAAGCCTTGGCCAGAAATTTCGAGACTACCAGAAAAAGTTGCTGCTTGAGCGCCGGTGACTAGGCCAAGAGTAATAACACTGCTTCCGATGGTAGCAAATGTAAGTTGGTTGAGATATTTAGTAATCATTGGTTTAACTCCCTGCTTCTGTTCTTAACTGTTTTCAATATAAGACAGAGAGTAAATCATAAACTTCCTCCAATTTGGTTATTTGTTTATCATCCTGTCGGATGATAAACAAATAATATCTCAAGAAATTACAGCGTTTTTTAGGTTTATGAGGTAAAAAAAATTGGAATTTTCAGCAACAGCTCATCTGATACTCAGGGAAAGCATAATGTAGCTCACCTACATTAAAAATACTGTAACCAATATATTTCATGAAATGATCGAAAAAAATCACATTTGGTAAAGACAAGGAAGATGCTCTATTCTCAACAATAATTTTCCTTTTTTAACCTCCATCATACGCCGTCTATTTTGGCTATTGCCTTGAATAGCTACTCTGAGCCAAAATATCGTAGAACCAATTTTCCATACGATTTCCATAAACTTGCATGGTATATTCTGCTTCCGCTTGTTGCCGACAAGCTAAACGATCAAGTTTGTCAAGATTATTAATTGCTTTTACTAACTCTGCTACGTTACCAGACGGAACTAAGTAACCTGTTTCCCCATGACGCACGATTTCCGCCGGGCCTCCTTTATCATAGGTAATGACAGGCACACCACAAGCCAATGATTGAATCACAGTCATTCCAAATGCTTCAGTACAACGATGGGTCATCAGATATGCTTGACTGTGCTGCAGCACTAATTGCATTTCACTGATTGGCAGAAAGCCTAAATATTCTACTGGCGCATCAGGATAATTTTGCTGGATACTTTCCCAGTAAGACTTATCCTGAAGCAAACCCATTATTTTCAAGGGAATACCAATATTTTGCGCAGCCTCAAAAGCATCTTCCAATCCTTTTTCAGGAGAAATCCGCGCCACCCACACCAGGTAATTCTCTGGTTTGTTACAGTATTGGTAATTTTTTATGTAAATACCATTTCCTACAATTCGACATTTGCGAGCAAATGGGAAAGTTTCTGCCTGAGCTTTTGTGTGAACAGCAATAGTGCTAGGAAAACGAATGCTAGTTTTTTCTATTATGTCATCCATTTCCTTTGACAGGGATCCCATACTGAGCAGATGTGCAACGGGAACATTCATAAACGGAGAGCAAAAAAAAGGAAGCCAGTCGTAAGCAAAGTTAACGATCAAATGGTAATTACTTTGTACTTCTCCAATCAAATCCCACATTCTTGTGAGTAAAGAGTTAGAGGTTATTGGAATCTGGGTATCCCGATCTAATTGCTGCATGCTTGGTTGCGGCTCTCCAGTAATTTCAATGATGGGACAATCCAGTTCAATTTTGGAACCTTGTGGTGCAACTATATCTACTCTATGCCCTCTGATAATCATCTCTCGCGCCAGATTTAGTAATGTCAATTCGACCCCACCTCCAATGCCTGAACCAATAGTTCCTACACATGAAGAAGCAAATAATAAATTTAAGGGGCCAGCTTTCGTACCTGCCATCTTTTGACCTCACTATCTTTTAGGAATGCTTTAGAAGTATTAGTTATTAGAAGTCAGTTTTTTCCATGACTCTATCCTACTAATACGATTTTTTTGGGGATTTTATTCCAATATAATCGTAGCATTCTAAATGCCAAGTTGCTAACTCCAAAATATAGGCTGTTCCAACTCGCTCTTGATAAAATTCGACCGCCACTTGCCAATCAAAGTTTTCTCTTAACTTAGTGATAGCTTGATTACCTTCGAGAAGTCAAATCTGAAGGCTCTGAGCCATATTCAACAACTCCTGGATGTGATGTTTGAGATCGAAATAATTTTCCCAGTATGCCTTGAGAAATTCAGGTATAGATGAAGTTAACATCGAACTAGGTGTCATCTTGTTATTTTTCTTTTTGTCCCAGATTGGCATGGATTATTGTACCATTTATCACTGGGTTAGTGGCTGCAAAATAAATTGTCTGTGCAATCTCAGTTGGTTCGATTAAACGATTTCGAGCACTCATACTTTTGATCCGCTCAATCATCATTGAATCGTTATTAAAGTGATTGCGTAACATTGGAGTATCGGTAAAACCAGGACAAATACAGGCTGTATGAATACCATGATCTACTAAATCCTGACAAGTTGCTCGCATTAATCCTACTGCAGCGTGTTTAGAAGTGATATAACTAAAAGACCCAGGGACAGCTTTTTCTGAGAGGGTAGAGCCAAGATAAATAATAGCAGACCCTCTCGGCATTTCCGGCATTACAATCTGATTCAAAACAGTTGGAGCTACCACATTAATTTCCAATATATCTCGTAAATCACTGGCTTCAATATCTTTAACTGTATCCTGAGCTAATCTAGCAGCATTGTGAACCAAAATCACTGTTTCAGGATTTTCTAATTGAGGTATTAACTCTTTTTTCAAGTTTTCCTCAAAACCTGTTTGAGCTAAATCAACCTTAATATTGACTACATCTGTTAATGAACATAAATTTCTAGAAAGGTTAATAACCTGAAATCCTTTTTTTATAAATAGTTTAGCTGTCGCCAATCCTATGCCACTACTTCCACCGGTTATAATCAAGTATTTTTTACTCATTTTTTACTCCAAAAACTGTTACCTGACTGACCAGGACCTGAAAATATTTTAACTTCTATTGTGTGAATAAGATTTTCTTGATTCTCTTCTACATGGACAAGTAATTCTTGCAGGAACCAATGAGAAAGCTCCTCTACAGTAATATTTCGCATGGGGAGTAATTTTACATCTCGTTTCAGAAATGGTATTTTCTCTTTGTCAGAATTGAAGAAAGCATAGACATATTCATCCAATTCTTCTATCCTGAGATAAGGACTGTTTAATGGCAGTAGTACCACTTCATCAAGAAATTCACAGATTTCCAGGATAATTTTCTTGTAAATACCATAATCAAAGGTCATGCCATTTTCCATCACTTCAGCCTCGAAAATGACAGAGACTGAAAAATTGTGGCCGTGCAGGTTCTCTCGCTCACTCTCTGAGAATATAGTGAAATGACCTGCCGAAAAGTTCATTGCCTCTTTGAATAGTTCAATTTTAGTCAGTTGGTTTGTCATAGAAAAATCGCAGTTTATTAACTTTTAAGTGTAGGATTTAACTGTTCTCATTGGTATCACTAGAGCTTAATTGATATCTGCTCTAGTCTGAAAGCATAGAGATTTATACTGAACCTAAACTCTTATACCAATTTTCATGCATTCATGCTACGCTTATAACCTTGATTTGGCGTGCGTTATAAAGCGCTCAAGTATAGCAAAGTTTGTGGTAATTGGTATTAGATGGCTTGACATTTCCTGGGCTGCTGCTCCTGCATATGGTAGTCTTAATGTTTGCCTCCACATCTGATTTGAGTCTGCGAGTATCCTCCGGCAATCTATACTAATTCACCATAACAAATACATTTGAGTTTGACAAAAATATTAAAGAATAGTCTATAGAGCCAAAATGCTATAATTTTTTTTGTTTATTAAATAACTTTGTATATTTTCTATTATCAGAATATTTTATTAATTATTTTAGCGGCCATGTTTAGCAAAAGTATCGGTGATATTTACCCAGATTATTTATATAAATACGACACATATATCAACAGAGAAATGATATTAAAAATCAGACAAGAACGGCAAATAAAATTACTTGAACTTCCTAATCAAAAATATTACGAAGCAGCACAAACAGTAGCAGATATCAAAAGTAATTTTTTCGATTTTTCTGGTTCCATAATTAAAGTAGGTCGCCCTGACGAACTCTCCTCAGAACAACAACAACGGTTTTATCAAAGTTTGCAAACATTCTGCCCTTGGAAAAAGGGTCCTTTTGAACTATTCGGCGTTACTATTGATTCTGAATGGCGTTCAGACTGGAAGTGGGAGCGCATTTTACCACATATTAGTTCTCTGAAAAATCGTAAAGTTGCTGATATTGGTTGTCACAATGGTTATTTTATGTTCCGCATGGCCGCTCAACAACCAGAGTTAGTTGTTGGTTTTGAACCCTACGCCAAACATTTCTGGAATTTTCAACTTATCCAAAATATTGTGCAACAAAAAATGCTAGCGTTTGAACTTTTGGGAGTTGAACACATTCACTATTACCCCCAATTTTTTGATACTATTTTCTGTCTAGGTATTCTCTATCATCACACTGAGCCCATTGGTTTATTAAGCAAAATGCGACAAGCTTTAGCCCCCAAAGGTGAAATTATTATTGACTGCCAGGGTATTCCCGGAGATTTACCAGTGGCCCTAACACCCAAGAAACGTTACGCTCAAGCACGGGGTATTTGGTTTCTTCCCACTCAGTCTTGTTTGGAAAATTGGATGGGGCGGGCAGGATTTAGTGAGATCAATTGTTTTTTTGCCGAGCCTTTGTCTGTAGCAGAGCAAAGACGCACTTGCTGGGCAAATATTGATAGTTTGCAGGAATTTCTCAATCCTGAGCATCCATCGTTGACAATTGAAGGCTATCCGGCTCCTTGGCGGTATTATGCGATCGCTCGTAAATAATACCATTTATAAAAAATATAGACTGAGGCTTGTAATAATTATCAAGATCATAAAACACTCCAGATCACCTTATAGAAGTAGTGATATTTGTCGGTACATCCCTTTAAATATCAGGCAGTCAACAGCAACAACCACTACTTGTTGATCACTACCCAAGCATGAAACAGCTTTGCTAATTTTTCTGAGATATATTCTTTAGTAACTAAGTAAGATATAAATGGCAATATTTGTCTAATTAATTCACCCAAATACCATCTTACTTTTTCTAATTACTCTGGTAATTTCTCACTCACAATCTCATAAAAGTTAGTTTCTGGTGGCTTGGCAAATAAATGTGACATTTCTGCCAATGCTGCTTTGTAAGCATCAGTTTGATTAGCATCCATATCTTCAACTCCTTCCCAAAAAATTACAGCAATACCTTTATCTGTTCCTGGCAACTGCAATAAATATGCCCCCTTAAAACCTTCATTATAGGTAGCAACTGCTGTTTCATAAAGTTCTTTTGCTTCTTCAAATTTTCCGGGTTTAAATTCTCCCAAGGCAACATAAGCACATTTATGCTTCAAAAAATCCATGAAATCAGACATTTTTTCTCCTGATACATAAGGTTTAACTGTAGAAAAAGGCAGAAGGCAGATAGCAGAAGGTTAATCTCGCTGCGCTTCGGCACGAGCTAGAGACGAACTTCGCTCACAAAGGTATAATACCATTTTTAAAACTGCAATCTATAATCTTTCGGTTGAAGAATGCCATGGTGTCGCGTCAGCCCACTGTCGGGAGTATGTCAAGAATCCTCACCACAGCAAAGCTCTTCTGGGATTAATCCAATTAGTATAACTCCCTCATCCTGGTTAACGACTACCGGATGCAATATAGAAGTTGGCTCTAGCGTATTCACACATTATTTTTTGTACAACCTTTCTAGGCTATACTCTGGGCTATAAGTTGTAAATACCTGAGGGCGCAGCACTATCAGAGATTGTTTGTCAAACTGAGATTAAATTCTTGCCTAGGGTTTGCCCAGGCAGAGATATCTCCTCATATAAGACCTCGCCCGCCCCGGCGGGGTTTAAATAAAGAATTTTAGCTGTCTGCCATAACCCACTCTAATTCAAAATTCTAGTTCTCTTAATATTTACTTTACAAACAGTCCCTAACATCATCTCTAATTTCTTAGTTGTGAATTTTGAACTCTAAATTCTGAGATATCGTCAGGCAAAGATTCCCAGAAAGGATCATTTTTTCCTAAACGAGTTGTATTAGTAGCATCATGTATACTACCTCTGAGTTCTTGATAATACTTATCATCCAGAAAATTAATATTCAAACTAGAATCAGCTAACAATCTACGGAATTTTTCCTGAGTATAATCTCTACCATTAATTAATGCTCCTGCGGGATTTGAAACTAATAATTCTCCATTAACTACCACTGAATTTATCATGTTTGGCCACCAAGAATAACCACTATATCCAAACATAGCTGGCACTTGAATAATTTGATGAGCACTGAGGTTAAATTCCTGTTTTAACTTCTCTATTAATGGGTTTAATTTTTCCCATTGCAAATAGAGATTATGCTGAATTAACTTTTGATTTCTCAATGCTGCCCGCACTGTTGTTTGAGTACCTAAACCACGATTAATAGCCGCTTGCCCATAACCTTGTTGACTCAGTTCTTTTAATAGTTTTACTCCAACTTCTGGACTAACAATTAACATTAAAGGTTGGCCAGATTTACTAGGAATAAAACTAATAATTTCATCAACATGACGAATCATTAACCAGGAAGTATCTATATCTACTGGGGGACCTTGAATTTTCTGGGCTTTGATGAAGTCAATAATTTCTGGATTCATACCCACTTCACCAGCTTTACCATAATAAATTCTTCCCATCGGATATCCTGGCAGGGGTGGTGTCACTTCCAAATTTCCATAGGCATCAGCCCACCTATTTAGAGGAGCGAGCTGTCTAGGTTTACCAACTTCAAACCAGCCAAAGTCTTCCTTGAGGAGGCTTCTCGCGTATTGGTCATTTTCCCCTAGGCGGTTGGCTTTGAGTACTACATTCATGTTGCGTGTTGTACCTAGGCTGGGGAACTGCACATAACCTATTTCTTTGGTATCTTGCATCCAGGTAGTGCCACCAGGATTAATTGTGGCTTTTGCTCCTGTTTTTTCGACAATCTGTTTAATTCTGGCAACAAATTCTTGATTTCCAAAACCCCGTTCGCTGACGTGAAGCTCTTTGACTGGGGCGCTATTGGAAGACATTAGCCAGGGAACAACACCTATTTGAATACTATCAGAAGCGATTTGTTTACCATTTTTTTGAGCGATCGCTGTTAAATTAACTATCCCTTTCCAGTTGCGTTCTGCGAACTGTTTGGCTTCTACACCCAATACCAGTTGTTCTCTGGGTATTAATGCTTCAGTGCCAGAAATATCAACTGGTTGCCATCCAGATTCTGTTTTTTGAAATACATTTATATAGTCACTAGCATCTGTCTCAGCAGAGATGTAGATTTGAGCATTTCTATAGTTTTCTGCTACTTGAATATTTACGATCGCCAAGTCGGCTTCATCACTTTGACTATTAACTTCTCTATCTCGCCAGTCTGGCATCAGATCGCCGTTGTCATCATCGTTATTAAATAACATCAACGCACCTTCCGATAAAGACCATTTTCCTCTACCTGACTTATCAGCTACATCCAATTCTCCATCTCTGTTAGTATCGCCATACATACTGAAACCAGGGGATAAACTATATGCAACGGGTGCAGAATTTTTTATATTATTACTTGTAGTGCTTTGTGTATTTTCTTCCCATCCTCTTTGAGCTATTACTTTTTCATAGCTGGCAACTGCTAGGTATCCCTGATATTCGATCATTTTTTCGATCGCTTTATCTGTGAGAAATGAGTCTTGTGGAATCTGACGCAGGCTATAAATTGCATCTAACCAAAGATTTTCTGCTTCTTGCCAAGTTTGGTAATTTGCTTGTGAGGTTTTTCCTTTTTCTACTGCATTAGTTGCTATTTTCATTGCTTGCTTCCAGCTTTGGAGTGCTTTTTCTTCTTTTATAACTTTTACTTCTACACTGCGGAACTTTTTGAGTATTTTTTCA
>JAJEAQ010000740.1 GCA_022822685.1 Trichodesmium sp. jk18x7bins.61 | reverse complement strand
GCTTCGTAACCGTCCATGTTTGGCATCTGACAGTCCATAAAAATCAAGGTGTATGGAGCATCATCGGGAGCTGCTTCTAATGTAGATATTGCCTCTAGCCCAGAATCTGCTAAATTAGGTGTTAAGCCCTGTTTTCTCAGCAAGCCCTTTAAGACTATTTGATTGACCCGATTATCCTCTACTATTAATATACGTGTCTCATCTGGCCAGGGTTTCATAGACATACTATGATGCTCGACTATTTTTGCAGATTCTAGATTTACTGATGACTTGATGGGTTGGATGTCGCGAGGCAATCCATTTTTCAGCAATACTGTACTTTCATCATTTACCGTGGCCAAGACATTGAGGATCTCGGTGGGATTTACTGGCTTGTGGATGCAAACCCGAACCTCCAAGCCCGCTAATACGCGAATGTCACCCTGATTGCTGACTGGAGTCATCATTGCTAGTGGCACCGATGGGAAGCGGGCATCAGCTTTAAGGTGCTTACAGAGTTCCAGACCATTTGCCAATCGATGATAGGGATAGCAAATCTCCCTTTGCTGGGGTTGTTACTCTGTTGCACTCGCTCTTCCCAGCATGCTATGGCACTTGAACCGTCCATAGCCGTCACGACTTCAGCGCCCCAGGAGGCTAACTGACTGCTCAAGACCTCAAGATTGGTAGCATTATCATCGACAACAAGTAGAGCCGTATCGTGCAACTCAATGAGGGGCAAGTCTAGTTGCGCTCCTGTGCCTGGTTGCAAAATGACGGTGAATTCAAAAAGGCTGCCTTTGCCCAATTCGCTCTGCACTCGAATACTCCCTCCCATTAATTCGCAGAGCTTCTTCACAATGGATAGCCCTAGCCCAGTACCGCCGTATTTTCTTGTCGTACTGTTATCTGCCTGAGTGAAAGGAGAAAACAAATCGTGCAACTTGTCTGAGGGAATGCCAATACCGGTATCCCTGACTGAACCCGTAAAAACCAAAGTATCATCCTTGTTTTGTAGGCAGCCACAAATCACAACCTCTCCCCGCTCAGTGAACTTGATGGCATTGCTAACCATGTTAGTAAAAATCTGACGCCACCTTCCCGGAGCTCCCTTGACATTGGGGTTAGTGATATCGCGTAAATCTAGCACAAGTTCCAATCCTTTTTGCTCAGTTTTCAGAGCTGCGGATTGGGTAAAGTCTTTTAATAATTGGAACAGGTCAAAATCCACGATTTCTAACTCCAGCTTGCCCGCCTCCACCTTAGAAAAATCGAGAATGTCGTTGATTAGCGAGAGAAGAGATTCAGCGCTGGAATAGGCAATGTTAGCCTGGGTTCGCTGTTCAGGACTTAACTGTGTCTGCTTGAGGAGGTTAAGCATCCCCAGCACTCCATTCATCGGCGTGCGGATTTCGTGACTCATGCTAGCCAAAAAGAGGGTTTTAGCCAGGGCTGCAGCCTCAGCCTTCTCCTTGGCTTGAAGCAATTCCTGTTCGGCGGATTTCCGTTCGGATATGTCTTGAAGCGATCCAAATAATCTAACGCAGACCCCATCCTTAAACTCTGCTTGTCCTGTAGCTGCTACCCAAATTTCCAGACCTTTGAACGTGATCAGAGTTAACTCCAAGCTCCAAGGGAGGCCTTTTTCAATTCCTGCTTGTATTGCTTGGGCGATCGCCAGGCGACTCTCACCTTCTTTATAGAAATTAATAGATGCTTCGATATCCGGCTCAAAATCTAGTGGTACTTCATGGATTGCCTTAGTCATACCAGACCAAGAAAGCTCCTGGTTAGTCAAATCTGCCTCCCAGGCACCAATCGAACCCTGTTGGCTCATCGCTTCTAGCATGGCCTGTTGACGAGTGAGTTTAAGGGTGACTTGTTGTGCTTCAGCAATTTCCACTTCCAGACGGCGATTTGTCTGGCTCAGTTCAGTAGTCCGTTCTTGTACCTGATGTTCTAGATTAGCAACGTTAAGACTAACCCTGACAAAAAGATAAGCAGCAAGGATAGTTAAGAAAAAAGTGATTGTCACCAGAAAAATTGCTTGACGCTTTGTTTGCTCCATTAAGACAAAAGCCTCAGATACATCCTGCTGAATCACAAGTGTCCAACCCAGATTGACCGATTGCCTCAGAGCAATCACCTTACGATCTTGATACCGGTAAAAATAAATGGTTTGATCTCCAAATTCCTGCACTTGAAAAGCAGGATGATCACTAAAATATTGCAGAACTTTGCTTAAAATCCCCTCTGGCTTGCCATGGGCAATCACCTGTTGATTACTATCAACTAAAAAGGCAAATCCTGTTTCGCCAATCCGAATCTCACTGCTCGATTCAGAGATATCAATTAGTATAGAACACCCCACTAATACTCCCACCAACTGTTTCACCTTTTTTATCGGTACAGACAGACACAATACCGGTTGACCTGAAGTACGGCCTATAAGCACCTGCTGACCCTTCCTTCTAGAATGTCACGAAAATCAACGCGATCGTGATAATTTTTCAGTTTTTTCCCATCACTGCGAGCTATCACATTACCTTCCATATCAATGGTGAAAAAGCGGAATGAGGAGGGCGAGAGTTCGGGCAGTTGTGCCGACGCTTCCAGCACTGGAACTTGAGCTTTAGCGTCCATAGAAATAATGCTATCCATTACAGCATTTTGATGAAGAGAAAGAAAAGTATTTTCTACCCAACTGTTCACTTCTGAAGCTGTTAAACGAGCTTGTTTCTGAAAATCTGCCTTTAAGCTTTCCATTTGGATATGCTCCTGATGCCCAATGGAGAAAAGCAAACCGACTGAGGGAATTAAAGCCACAAGCAAGATTGTCAAAAGAGTCTGGGGGAATATTCTAAACTTCCTCCTTTCCTTGAGAGAGTTTCCAGAAGATTTGTACTGGCTGATCATTAAAGTGTTAATATTATTTGTTGTGATGGATATAATTTTGGTCGGTGACTATCTCCTCTAGCCTTTACTAACTTATCGCAAACATAGAAGCGATCGCTCCCTTTTTATCCTCAAATCACCTCTTAATACACCCAAGTTCAACTTTTTTTTGTCAAATTCAGTTGAAATGACAAATGTATATTTTAACAAAGTGAGGAGCAGTCCAGCGCTCTCTCGTATCGGGGATTGTCGGGGATGGGCAGCAACGTTATGTTTTCGGACACACACTTAACAATTGACAATTGTCAATTGTTAAGTGTCAATACATGGGGAGGACATCACCAGGAGTCTAAACCGCCATCAAAACCCCGCCCGTAAGGGCGAGGTTTATTGTCGGTTGCAGAATCCCGCGGTGTTCCCTTAAGCGCACTGTCGGGAGTATGTCAACAAATTATAATTTTCACTAATAGACTGTCCCTAAACCTTTGATACTCTATACTTAGGAACTTCTTAAAATTAAGCTGCATAAAATAGGATTTCCATAAAAATTGACCGCAGATCAAGATAGATCAACTAATGAATTTCATAATTCTGTACAGCCTTACATCAAATAGGTATTATTTCTTACTTATTACTTTTTCTTTCCTTTAATTATCAGTAATTTAATCACCTTGAAAAACAGTTTTTTTTTGAAGAAGGTAGCAGGATATGAAGGGAGCAATTAGTAGGAGATTCTACCCACCACTAACTGAGGACCACCCGCATTAAAAATTTTTTGGGAGGTAGTTTTGTTACTTCTGTTTTTGTTCTAAGCTGATTAAGGTGGGCCAAATATTGAGTTATATAAGTTATAATTGTCATGTGTAATTGATATTTGCCCGCCCTACTAATATCTTTTTAGAAGATAGCGATCGCTCCTCAGCAAAAGCTAAACTCTAAAAAGGTGATAGTTTATTACATCTAATGGCATTGGTAAATATAAAGATGAACTCAAGTAACACAGCAATTATCAAATTTTTGGTTAATTGTCCTTTCCTTAGGGGAGCACTTGCAAAAGTTATTGTGACTTGCTGTAGATGAAAATTTTCACCAAGCACGCTCTCAACTTCATCTTTAACCTTTGATGCCTGATGGAGTACATTCAAGTTTAGTTATCAATAATATTGGCCCAACCAGGGAAGGAAGGAGGAAAGAAATTAATATCGTAGTCCGACTCTTCCCACTCGTGAACCCATAATGGTACTGTTCCTGATTCAGGGGTTCTAGAGAATACCCTTTCATTGCATTCAATAGTATGAAATATCTGTTTAAGAGTATCTCCTTGGTTAAGAGCTAAACTTAAGAGTTGATCCAATTCAGGAGCAACCCGCTTGACTCTTTGTTTATCCTCCTCAACCCACAATAGTTTTAGGGATTTTAAGGATCTGGGGCTTAATTGAGTGCGATAGTAAACTCGTTTAAGTAGGGCCACAGGTTCTAAACTTCTTTCTACCCGGCGAATCTGCTGTAATCGAAGATAGTGCCACTCTGCTAAATGCTTCCGCTCTTCAGGGGGTATTTGCCCTTGACTGGAAGCGTGTTGGAAACTGTATCTAGCGCAACTACATCCAAGATTAGCTAAAAGATGGATTAATTGTCTTTCTTTTGAAGTTGCTTGTCTTCTTTCTGCAGTTCTCGTAATAACCCTTTGTCTTCGTGTAGTAGTTGTTGTTGTATCCATTTTTGTAGATAATACTAATCAGAACATAATACCAGGACAATAGAGGGTAGAACCCTAAGTTAGTAGCAAAGAGTTCTACCCAAATCTATACCGATCTAGTTTAATCTGTATGTACTCTCTCAAGGAAGTTGTTTCTGCTTTCCTTTATTTTATTGTTCTACCTTTTAATTTTTCTTCTCTGTATCTACGTTTTCCTCTTCACCATCTTCATTTGTTCCTGTATAACTAATTTTTTGACTATCTTCAATACCAACCTCATTAGATAGCCTTAAATTCCAGGCAGTGGCCTTTGGTACTTGGTAAAATGTCAACCCTGTAGAGGCTATTAACCCCAAAATGATCATATTCCGTTTCATAGTAGATGAACCCTGTTTAGTGTTTGAAACTGACTAGCAATACTCTTGCCACCCTGAAAAAGTGGGTTGTTGCAAAAGCCCTCTTGTCTTCCGATGTATCAGCCTGCAATGATAAAAAAAGCATAGGCACGACCTAATGGATTACAAAAGCCGGAAGAGAAGTGTTAGTAGTGTTGTTAATATCTTCTCCCCAATTTTGCTATTTGGGATGTGGAGACTAACCCATCAGGGAGTTAAACCATCAGGTAATTAGTCCATCTAGGAGTTATCCATCAGGGACATCTACTACTTCATTTAACTATCAGAGTGTATCTCCATCTGCAGTTCTGAACTCGCTGTCTATAGGAAGGTCAATGATCCAGTCATTCCTACAAATAGGCAGCGTTTTTTTCACTTTCTGACCAAAAGAGTTAGGAGTTAGTTAAGGAGAGCATATCAGTTTTAGCAAATAACCCTCCAGTGCAGCACAGTGGGAATAAACCCACCACTAACGAAAGACTCAAAGCCTTACCAATCAATATTTTTAACTTTTAACTTTTGAATGCATGACTTCCGCTTCAATGCACTCCCAAATATTTATGCAATTGAACAGAGAGTCTATACTGGGGATATTTCTGAAGTAATTCTAAGACTAATGGTATAGTTCGATCACGACTATACCATTCTGGCTGTAGAAAAACCTGAATATTATTTACCAGTATAATTTTACTATAAAACTCTAACTCTTCACCAGTTTCTATAACTAATTTAACTTCTGAAGCCTGCTTCCACATCTTTGGTATTACTGGATATTTAGGGCTAATATGTTGTTTAGGGCTCAGAGTTATCCAAGTTTGAGGTGAAATATCTTGCCAATAGCACCCAGAGGTTTCAATAGAAACTTGTCTATTAGTAGCTTCTATTCTGTTGACTAAAATAGGTAATTGTTTATGAATAAAAGGTTCTCCACCAGAAATAATAACTCTAGGAGAAAATAACTCATTAATTAACTCATCAAAAGTTCTAAGTTGTCTGGGTAAACCAACTCCCCCATCAGCATAACCAGTATCACAATAATGACAACCGACTGGGCAACCAGCAAGACGAATAAAATCTACCGGGGTACCTGCCCAGTAGCCTTCTCCCTGAATAGTTTTTTGGAAAGTTTCATGTATGGGAATGATTAATTTTTTTGTCATTATGAAATTAATATTGATAATTGATAATTGTTAATGGCTTTGTTGCACAAAAAATGATTAGAGGGTAGAAATAGTAGAGTATGGCATCAAGAACTGTATCTATTACAAATTTTAAATTTGTCGGACTAAATTAGGAAGGATTGACATCCACTTTTAAATTAACTTTCTTACTTCTGTTAATGAATTATAGGTTGAAGTTCTTCCTTTTCAGTTGTTACTTTCCGCGGTACCATCACAGCTAAAGCCAGAGGAACTACCTGAAAATGAGCAGGGGTATAAGTCGCTATTTCCCCATCTGTGTTAATGGGGCGAGGTTTGCGAGTATAAACACTAATTACTGAACCAGAGAGAGAACGAAAGCCAAAACTTTCTTGATATTTTCCTTGCCATAAAGAAGGTAAAAGACCAACAAATTGCCAACAATACTTAACTTCTAAACTATATAAATCTAGCCTTTGGTCATCAATCGCAGCATCGTGAGCAATGGTCATGCCACCTCCATAATGTCGTCCATTTCCTACAGCAACTTGCAAAGTTTTAACTACTTCAGATTTACCATTACAACTAATTTCCGCGGTAAAAGGGCGACTTTGTAAAATCATTTTGCTGGCAGTAATCCCATAAGCTAATATACCCCACTGATGTTTGGCTTCTTTGGTTAAATTCTTGGTAATATCTACACTTAATCCGATACTAGCAACATTGAAAAAATATTTGCCATTAACTACACCTAAATCTATATAACGTTTTTTACCGGTAGCGATCGCTCGACAAGCTGCAAACAAAGAAACAGGAATTCCTAAAGTTTTAGCTAAGTCATTAGCAGTACCTAATGGTAAAATTCCTAATGGTAAACCCGTTTCTACTATAGCATCTACCGCTAAATTTAATGTACCATCCCCACCACCAATAATCACCATATTTACTTGGTTTTTATAGCTTTGAATAAAATAGTTAAAATCCTGGGGAGATTGAGTTTTTTTACAGATAATCTCTAAGCCAAAATCTTGTAGATGACTTAAGGCTAAATCTAAATTATCTGTGACTTTTCGGGCATGATAATTGAATAATAAGAGAGCTTTCTTCGATTCAATGTTTTTGGGGTTCATTTTGAGAATCGGATAATTAGTTATA
>JAJEAQ010000308.1 GCA_022822685.1 Trichodesmium sp. jk18x7bins.61 | reverse complement strand
TCCCTTGCCTAGACTGACTTTCAGGCATTTTATAGACCAGAAAATGTCTAAGTACCACTAATATAGACAATTAATGTGAAACTGATAGTAACAAATTAAAAATGAAACGGCGAAATTTTATACGTTATGCACAGGCAAGTTTCTTATCTGTAATAGGAACTGGTATAGTATCTAAGTTTCACCATTCTCAAGCTCAGACAGTAGAATCTTTAAATGTAAGATGGTTGGGGCACACTTGCTTTTTGTTTGAGGGTGGGGGTACTAAAGTATTAGTAAATCCTTTTCGGCAAATAGGTTGCACCGCTGGATATCGATCCCCCAAAGTAGACACAGATTTAATTTTGATTAGCAGTAGATTACTAGATGAGGGAGTAGTAGAAGGTTTTACAAGCAATCCCCCACCAATGCTGTTATATGAGCCTGGAGTTTATCAGGTTAATGGTAGACAAATTCAAGGAATTCGTACAGCTAAAGATCGAGAAGGTGGACGCAGATTCGGGACGAATGTGGCCTGGCTATGGCAACAGGCAGGAATTAAGATTTTGCATTTAGGAGGATTAGCAAGTCCAATTGGAATAGAAGAACGTATTTTGATTGGTCGTCCAGATTTGCTACTCCTTCCTGTTGGTGGGGGATTAAAGGCTTACAATCCTGTGGAGGCCAAACAAGCTTTAGACGTCCTCAAGCCCAGAATTGTGATTCCCACTCACTACAAAACTGAAGCGGCTGATGAGACTGCCTGTGATATTGTTCCCCTAGAAGAATTTCTAAGTGTGATGGATGGAACACCAGTTAGAGTTGTGAATCAGGATACTATCTCTATTACAAAAGCAGATTTACCACAAGAAGGATCTGTAATTGAAGTTTTAAGTTATAGATTTGACCAGGTATCTCCTGATTCTATCGGAATAAATTGAAAATATAAAATTTAACTTTGAGTATTTATATGTAAATCATCTTGACATTTATCAAAATTTTGCTACGATATGGTGATTAGGTTTACATTTTTTAAATAAGACCCCGCCCGTAACGGGCGGGGTTTAAATAACAAGGATGGACAGAGAATTTTGAGTACTCAAAATTCTCTAATTCTGCTGAAAAAAGCTGTTAGTATCCTAGGAGTAGTTGGTGCTAGTGCCTTCTTAGGTCTACCTGCAGTCGCTAACTTCTATCAAAAAACCTCAATCCAACCAGTGGTTAAACAACCTCTACAAGTTGCTGACAATCATAGTGCAGATGCAGATCAGGATATTGTGGCAACTGCTAAGGCAACAGATGGATTCAAAACTTTGGCTGCTGCATTAGAGGCAGCTGGTTTAGTAGAAACCCTCCAAGGAGAAGGTCTGTTTACAGTATTTGCCCCTATTGACGCAGCATTCGCAGCTTTACCAGAAGGAACATTAGAAGATTTATTGAAACCTGAAAATAAAGATAAACTAGTAGATATTCTGACTTATCATGTAGTTCCTGGTAAGGTAGAGTCTGGCGCTCTCCAACCAGGAGATGTTAAGACTGTACAAGGTAGCGCAGTAAATGTTGAATTTTCTGGTACAGATGTCAAGGTTGGTGGTGCCAAAGTAGTTACAGCGGATGTAGCTGCAAGTAATGGTGTAATTCATGTAATTGATGCTGTGATTCTACCTCCTACCGAATAAGTCGATAACAAATCATTCCTCTGTTTTTTTACCATTGGGATAGGCAAATTGTGTGTGTGATTGAGGAAAAACCCCATTCAAATTGTTTTAAGGATGAGGTTTTTCGATTTATCTGACTTCTATTACTCTACTCAGAGAGTGTTTATTATCTTGTGCGATCAGAGAGCAACAAATTTGAACGCGATAGTGGAGTATGTGGGATGCATCCAGGCGTTAATCCATAGCAGATGATTTTATATATAGCAGTTCTCAGCCTTGGTGAGGTACAAAAATCTACTGCTTTAGTAGTCAGTAGTCAATAGGAATCTATTGGTTACAGGCTCCGGTGATGTAGGTACCAGAAGTCAAGTCAAAATATTTTTTCTATAGCTAGCCAGATACAGCACTGCTAATGTACCAGCAGAGTCCGAGAAAGGCTATATTTTATATATTTTATTTTTAATCGGGAATAAAAAAATTTTTCTTTGTAGTTGGGATGGGACTAATTATAGCAACCGCCAAGACGGTTAGGATGCTAATCGCAAGACATACTCAATGACATCTCGTAAGCAATCAAATTTTTCTAAATAGAACTCCGTTCTCCTGACGCGAATCTAACTAGAGGGTATGGCCATGATTGGGCGATTCCTTCCAGGCTCGCTTTGCTACGCACATGAAACGCGAATCCCTATCTATAAATACTACTTCTATTCCATGTCCTAACTGCTCTGGCGACTGCTATAACTATACACTTACTAAAATCCTCCTAAGCTCTATTATTAGGGTTTGAGCAGACAGGATATAGCAGTACGTTTTTTGATTAGGACAAAAATATGGGTTGAAAGGCAAGAGGCAAGAGGCAAGAGGCAAGCATGCATGCATGCATAGGGATGTCCTAACCTTAATGGGTAGCGCTATATTAATAAAAACTTCTGACTCCTGAATTTAGCATACACTTTGTAACAATACTTTGAAGAAATAATATTAAAATATGAGTTTGACTTTTTGCATTATTGTTAAAAATGAGGAAAAAAACTTGCCACGATGCTTGACAAGTGTGAAAAATGTAGTTGATGAAATGGTGGTGTTAGATACAGGCTCTAGCGATCGCACACCAGAAATAGCCCTAGAGTTTGGTGCCAAGGTACATTATTTTGAATGGTGCAATGATTTTGCAGCAGCACGGAATGAATCTTTGAAATACGTTACAGGAGATTGGGTTTTAGTATTGGATGCTGATGAATTTCTCTCACCAGAAATAGCTCCATATATAAAAGAAGCAATCAAGAGCGATCGCCACATTTTAATTAATCTAGTTAGACAAGAAATAGGCGCACAACAATCACCATATTCCCTAGTTTCGCGGCTATTTAGAAATCATCCAGATATCAAGTTTTCTCGGCCTTATCATGCTATAGTCGATGATAGCATCACCGAAATTTTAACAACAGAATCCCACTGGCAAATAGCTTCCCTACCTGAAATAGCAATTTTACATGCAGGTTATCAAAAGGGGGAAATTGCATCTAAAAATAAACTACAAAGAGCCCAAGCAGCAATGGAAAGCTTTCTGAGCAACCATCCTGATGATGCTTATGTTTGTAGTAAGTTAGGAGCCTTATATCTGGAAATTGGCGAAATGCACAAAGGTATGGAGTTGTTATTTCAAGGTTTACGAAGTCCACAAGTGGATAAAGCAGTTTTGTATGAATTGCATTACCACTTAGGTATTGCATATCGACAAAAGCAAGAAATAGAAATGGCAAAGACTCATTATCAAATAGCAATAGAGTTAGATATTGTGCCGAAGTTGAAGTTGGGCGCCTACAATAATTTGGGTAGTTTGCTCAAAGAAGAAGGTAATTTACGGGATGCTAAAATTAATTATGAGATTGCTTTACAGATAGATCCTGATTTTGCAGTGGCTCACTATAATCGGGGAATGGTATTAAAGGAGATAGGTTGGTTTACTGAAGCGATCGCCTCATATGAAAGAGCAATTCAAATTAATCCTGATTATGCAGAAGCTTATCAAAATTTAGGAGTTGTATTGTTAAAGGTAGGTAATGTCTCAGAGAGTTTAGAGGCATTTCAGAAGGCGATCGGTCTCCATGAAAAATATAACCCAACGGAAGGAAAGCGAATTAGACAAGTGTTACAATCAATGGGTTTTCTGACGTATTGATACCCCTCGCTTGTGCATAGATGAGTATTCTTAGTTCTATGACTAGCCATCATTATACATCACTCCAAAGGTAGCAGCAATACATACAACAATTGTTTATTGTTGCATGTTCTCAGAAAGAATGTCACAAATAGTTGTGGATCTATTCTGTGAAATAATTGCCTGAAATGATTATCAGTTAAAGCTTTCAAGTAAATCAATTAATACTTTTGAATGCATGACTTCCGTGAAACGGTATAACTTGGCTAATATACCAATAGTAAATTAATTGATTTGATTGTATAAAATGTCACAAAATAACTCTGAGAAACCTTTACTGGAAATTACTGTCGAGGAGCTAGCAACTCGTCTAGTAGATCGTATTCCTGAAAATTTGCAATTAGTAGATGTTAGGGAACCCACAGAAGTAGAAATAGCTTATATCAAAGGTTTTAAAGTTTTGCCATTAAGTAAATTTCTAGAATGGTCAGATCAAATTTATGTCTTTTTAGATTCTGATCAAGAAACCTTAGTTTTGTGCCACCATGGGATACGTTCTGCTCAAATGTGCCAATGGTTGAAAAACCAAGGTTTTACAAATGTCAAAAATATTCTTGGTGGTATAGATGCCTACTCATTGTTGATAGATCAAACCATACCTCGCTATTAGTTATATTAGATGCCAATTTTCAGACTAGCTTATTGAAAAACATTCAGTCTCTTAAAAGGCCCTAGGTTTAACTGGGGGATGAAAGCTTCTAAGGCGACTTAAGTCGCCTGTGAAAAGTTGGAGGATTATTCAAAGTATGTTAAAACAAAAACATCTTAGGGAAAGATATAAATGGTCGATGCCTTTGACTTTTGAATTTCAAACTAAAGCCCATAAAATTCAATATGCAGCAATAGATCAAGCTATTTGTAAGGGGGAGCATCCGGAAAAGTGTATTAGGTTGTGAATGAATAAAAGAGGTTCTCAAAAAGCTTTACTCTACTCTATCAAGATTGCAGTAGATTAGCTAAATAATTTTCATGTGCTAGAGGGATTGATTTGAGCCTGTCGCCGACATGAGAAGGATTAAACTATTTCATTGCAAATAGCTCTGTAAACTCTATCAACTTAATTCGATAGTATGTCTAAATTATGTAAGTAATCAAATGCTCATTTCTAACAGTAGCTTTTTCTCCTGATAACACAAATCAAAATTATTATAACTGCACTCAGAAAGTCAAGAAATATTGAACAACCAGAACTAATATTTGTTCTCATTGTAGTTTTTTTTTGATTATAGAAATGTTAAGGTAGCAATCAAAACTCTACAAAAATGTTAATTCAGGCAAGATACCTAAGCTACAGCTACAGCTACAGTACCGTGTGCCCCACGGAAACTCATAGGCTTGTGGAAGATTTGCCCTAGCCTTCTAGCTCGAGAAATCCTGCTAGATGATGGTGAGTTGTAGAACCAAGAATCCCTGTCGCTATACCTGATGGCAAGTTAAGCCTTTCATGTCGCGAAGCGTTTCATGTAGCGAGATGCCAAAAACAGCCCGGGAAATGTCAATCGATATACTACTTCTACCTCTATGTCAGTGCAAGTGAAGCTTAATCATCGTCATCAACATATTCTGTGGGCAACAGTTCGCCACTATATAGCGACAGCAGAGCCTGTTGGCTCAAAATCCCTTGTAGAAGAGTATAACCTCAGTGTTAGTCCAGCCACAATTCGCAATGGGATGAGCTTTTTAGAGAAAATTGGGCTTTTATATCAACCTTACACTTCGGCAGGAAGAGTTCCCTCGGACTCTGGCTACCGAATATATGTTGACCAATTGATGACACCCTCAGAAACTCTGGCTTTTGAAGTTGAAGAACTTTTACAAAAACAACTGCATTGGCCAGAAAGTCGTCTAGAGGCTCTACTTCAGGGAGCGGCTCAAATTTTAGCCAATCTGAGTGGTTATATTACCTTGGTGACAATGCCCAAAACTTCCACGGCCAAGTTACGACATTTGCAACTAGTACAGGTGGAAGCAGAAAAAATTATGCTAATCGTGGTTACCAATACTTATGAAACTAAGTCGCTGATTATGGACTTGAGGTCACTAAATCAGGCAAACGATTGGCAAAAATCATCAGACAATTTGGCATCGCCTCACCCAGAAGATATTGATAGAGAGTTACAAATATTATCAAATTTTTTGAGCAGCCAACTACAAGGACGAGCAATAGGGGAATTATCTTCATTGGATTGGAGTGAATTAGACCGAAAGTTTGAGAATTACACTGAATTGATTAAAAATCTGTTGGAAAATTTAACTCTTCGTTGTCAGACACCAGAGTATTCTAAAATACTTATTAGTGGTATAGCAGAAGCATTGCGTCTACCAGAATTTTCTCAACTTCAACAAGTTCAAACTATTATTCAACTACTCGAAGAAGAACAAGATCAACTTTGGCCTTTGATCTTTGAAACCCATAGAAATAAAACAGATCAGCAGGTGACAGTGAGGATTGGTTCAGAAAATACCCTCGAATCTATCCAAGGTTGTGCCTTAGTTTCTGCAACTTATGGCAATGGGACAATTCCTTTGGGAAGTGTAGGAGTTTTAGGGCCGACTCGGATGCTATATGAGAATGTAATCGCCATAGTTAAATCTACAGTTGATTTTCTTTCAGAAGTGATCGGAGGAAACTAAGAGATTGTTTGTAAAACTGAGATTAAATTCTTGGGTAGGGTAAGCCCTTGGGTCTATATCTCCTTGTAATACCCCGCCGGGGCGGGTGGGGTTTAAATAAAGAATTTTAGTTGTCCGCCACCGGCCACCAGAATTATAGCAGTCGCCAGAGCAGTTAGTTAATAGAATAGAAGTAGTATTTTATAGATAGGGATTCGCGTTTCATGTGCGTAGCAAAGGGATCCGTCCCGGAATCGCCCAATCATGGCCCTACCCTCTAGTTACGTTCCGCGTCAGCGGAACGGAGTTCTATCTAGAAAATTTTGATTGCTTACGAGATGTCATTGAGTATGTCTGGCGATTAGCGTCCTAACCGTTTTGGCGGTTGCTATAACTGTCAAAAGTTGTCAAAGTAAAAGCATCAATGTCTGGGGATTAATGAATCGTAGTCAGGAATTATGTTATGAAATTCATCCCGGAACTATCAACAGTCAAGTTGTGATTGAGTTCTTGGATAAATTCAGTCATAATTTATCTAAACCTACAGTAGTCATGATGGAGCTAGCCTCAATTCATACTACTGATAATTTCATAGAAAAGTTAGAGGAATGGGAGCCAAAAAATTGAAAAATATTTTGGTTTCCTACTGACTCACCTCAGGAAAACTTAATTGAAATTCTCTGGAAATTTATTAAATATGAATGGATTGAAGTTGATGCTTATGAGAGTAGGCAAAGCTTACTTAATTATATCAAAAAAGTGCTTGACAATTTTGGTCTAGAATATGTAATTAATTTTGTTTAGGCACTTAATGTTAATGTGAATCAAAAATATTTTTGTTCCGGGTTAGTTCTGCCAAGCACTCAGTTTTTGATAATTTTTCCCTGGTTTTCTATAGTGATGATTCAATTTTTGTCTAAAAGTAAAATCAACTTTTTGAGGTGATTTGCGATTTTTGCTCCAGTGAGATAACTCAACGCCATGAAATTATCGGTCTCCAATAGCAACCAATTTGTATTTGTTCAATCAACGTCAAATCGCTCTAATAAATGCCTTATGCTGTGCTCAGTTAGTACTGCCTTTTTTCGAAAAAATTTGCTAATAAATAGGTACGGCTGGTTTTTTATAGTGATGATTCAATTTTTGTCTAAAA
>JAJEAQ010000362.1 GCA_022822685.1 Trichodesmium sp. jk18x7bins.61 | reverse complement strand
GCAAGGTGGCTCAATGCTGATGAAATAGGGCAGCAAATCTCCTCAGAAAAGTAGAGACACAGCTAGGTATTGATTTAGCCTAGGTCTGTAGGGCAGTGTTGAGTCGGCCACAACGATAACTGCTAAAAATTACCTCCAGATATTCATAAGAACATTGACAGTTTGAAAAGAAAATTATCATGGATTTAATCTGTACCTGTGATGGAGATATGCCATTGTGAATGAGAATTACAGATGGAAATGAATCAGACCAAAAACAATTTGTCAAAACAATGAAAGAGTTTAGAAATCAGTTCAATGGTTTTGTGGGAACGCTAAAATGAGCATTGTCCCCAAATACTTTCAATTCTTATGGAATGTTATCGGTGTGGCCATCAGAGAGCTTCATCAACATAGAAAAACCAGTAAAGGAAGTCAAAGGTACTATTGTCCAGTTGGCCAACAAAGTTTCACCGAAACTTCTGATACTCTATACTATTAGTGACTTGTTTACTCATCGCACACTTTCTTGATGCACTACTAATTCTTAGATATAGTAGCTCAGAGTTGCCAAAATGTATTCCAGCAAAAAACTGCTGAATAAATTCTCTAGTAAACCCAAAAATTATATACTAAGATCAGCAAAACATAATCAAAATAAACCTATGCAAAAAACAGAAAAATCCACTCTGATTATTACAGGTATGCACCATTCTGGAAGTTCTGTAACAGCTTCTATTCTCCAAAGTTCAGGTTTGCATATAGGTCGGAAGTTAATAGAGGGAAAAGACTGCAATACTCAAGGATATTTTGAAAAATCAGACTTCTATGAATTTCATAAACAAGTATTAGAATCCCAAGGTGTAGATGGGGATGGTTGGACTCTTCAAGAAAGAATAGAAATAGAAGAAATATTTCAAGTAAAAGCTAAAGAAATTGTAGTCCACAATTCTATTAGTAGCAATTGGGGATGGCAAGAGTATTGCACAACTTTATTTCTAGATTTTTGGGCGAACTTGCTACCAAATGCCAAGTTCCTATTAATTTATTGTTCTCCTTGGGGAGTAGTTGATTCTTTGTATATTCAGCAATATAATACATTTAAAAATAAACCAGAACTAGCAGTTAAATTTTGGCTACACTACAATCAAAAAATCATTGATTTTTACAATCATGCTGCTAATCGTTGTCTGTTAATCAATGTGGAAACAATAATTAATAATCAAGAAAGATTTATTGAAGCAATTAATCAAAAATTTCAGACTAACTTTAAATATCAAACTAATACTTATGACACATCATTCTTTCATAATCGAGCATCAACAGCAGGTCATCGACCAACTATGTTAGATTATTACTTTCCTGAAACTATAGAAATGTATCAGGAACTAGAGGCTAGATCCTGGAAGCCAGCCGATGAAATACTAGATTTTTCCTGGCAAGAATTAATTAAATCATCTCCCTATAGAATCTGGGCTTTTCAAGACTGGATCAATTTATGTAGTGAAGAAAGTCAGAATAAAAAACTACTAGCAGAACTAGAAACATATAAAAATAAATACCAACAAAGTCAGTTAGAACTAACACAAACAAAGTCTGAGTTAATACAGACACAAGATAAATTAGAAAAATATGTTTCTCAACTCGATGTCACAGAAACAACGTTATTAGAATCTCAAAAACAACTCCATGCTACAGAAACAGTATTAGAAAAAACTCATTTTCAACTGAAACAAATTCAAGATATTGAAACTAGATTTGAGCCTACAGAAAAAGAACTAGCTACAGCCAAGTCACAGTTAGACAAAGCTCAAACTGAATTAACACAATGCCAGTCAAAACTACACCATACAGAAATGGAGTTACAAGATTCTCAGGAGAGAAAAAAAGAACTCATTCAAACAAAATATCAATTAAATCAGGTGGCTGGAGAATTAGTACAATATCAGTCACAACTACAGCAAACCCAAGAAGAATTAGAAAAGTCTATCTATCGTAATCATCAAACAGAATCAGTATTACAAAAATCCCAATCCCAACTTTCAACTACGGAAACAGTATTAGAAAAATTTAACTTACAACTGAAACAAACTCAAGCTGAATTAGGAATAACAAAAAATGATTTGTATGAGACGCAAGCGGAATTAAATATTTGCAAATATCAATTACATCAAACTCAAGAATACTGGGAAGAATCTCAGTCTCAGGTAACAGCAACTACTGTGGTTTTACAAAAATATCATGAACAGCTAAAGACGGCAGAAATAGAATTAGAAAAATCCCATTTGCAACTTCAGAAAACTCAAGCTGAATTAGGAAAAGCCAAACATAGTTTATATGACATTGAAGACAAATTAGTAGTTGCTCAGCATCACCTACATCAAACTCAGGAAGAGTGGGAATATTCACAGTCACAACTAGCAGCAACAGAAACACTATTGCAAGCATCTCAGTCTCAGTTGCAAGTAAAAGAAATAGAGTTAACGGAATCTAACTCTCAACTGTTAAAGATTACAAGGGAGCGGGAAAAGTCTGTGGCAGAATTGAAGCACACTCGCCAAGAATCAGAAAAAAATAAATCTCAGTTAAATATAGCTCAAGGGGAATTAGAGGAAATAAAATCTCAGCTCACTCAAACAAAAACAACTCTGCAACAGTCGGAAACGCAACTAAGAGAAATTCCCAAAAATTATCTAGAGTGGGAAATATCTAAATCAGAGTTGCATAAAACTAAACAAGAACTGAGGCGATCGCAATTACAAATTCAAGAACTTCAAACAGATTTAGTAGATACCCATTCACAACTGCAACAATCGAACTTTCAAAGAAAACAGCTCAAAGAATTATTAAAAGAGTTTCAATCAGAATTAGAAAGATTAGAATACCAGCAAGCTATTCTGAAAAATTCTAAATCTGAGGGTAAAACAGAATATCAATTATTGGTCTGGGAAGCCTGGTATGCTTATCAAAATGGTAATTTAGCTGAAATGCAAGAGCGTCTACAGAAATCTTTGAAATATTCAGATAGTTCTCGCACAGAAATAGTTATAGATTGGCTAGATTGTTTTGCTAATTTCTATCAAAAAAAGGGTCAGGAGTTGGATAGTGAAAAACTCACAAATTCTGCAGAATGGCAAAAGTTGATGAAACGTACTACGAGAATTCAGTATAAAAAAGTTTTGGTGGGTAGTTAGAAGTAAAGGTAGTGGTGCACAAGTAGTGATTTTGACAGTTTTGCTCCTGACAGTGAAAGGGGTTTACTTGTAAATATCACAATCATCAAAGGATTATCGAAGTAAATGCTGAGAAGACAGGTATAATTGCGGGAAGTTAAGAAGCAAGAAGGAAGAAGGTTAGTATGTAAAGGGGGTTTAATGCCAAAAAAATACATTGAGGTTCTAGAATAGAGAGGGAAAATTTAGATCTGACTATTTGATTTTGGCCTAAACCATGGTCTGGCCTCGAACTTCTTTCCTTTCTTCGGAATGCAACCTACACTGAGGGCAGTGATTTATATCAAGTCACATTAATTAACCATAATGTAGGGATGTTGTATGCAACTTCCCTGGGGGTTAGGATTAGTAAGGTTTATTATGGTTGTTCAATAGAGACATGATATTAAAGTGAATTAGATACAAAAAAGATAAAAAAGATAAAAATGACCAAAAATATTGTAGAAATATTAGATGTAATTCGTGTTTAACCTAGTGACTCAGAATTATTATTCGGTTATGCTATTGATAAACCAAAAAAAGAAAATAAATTTGATGAAACAGAAATAGAAATTTGGGGTATTGAAATATTTACAGCAATTAAGGAGATATAAATTAATGGCAGTAGAAAAAGAATTAGAAGAAGTAAAGAGTAAATGGCAACAAACTCAACAGGAGTTGGAGACAACTAAATTTCAGTTGCATGATGTAAGAGAGGAGTTGGAGCGATCGCAATCTCAATTAGATGAGGTATTGGGAGAGTTAGAGCCAACTCACTTTGAATTACATCAGCTTAAAGAAACTGGAGAGGCAAAGCAGTCAGAATCGGAGTCGGAACTACAGAAGGAGTTGGAAGAAACTAAGTCTAAGTTACAGGAGACTGAGCAGTTATTAGAGCAGTCGCAGTCACAGTTAAGTGAGACGATGGAGGTGTGGGAAGAGTATCAGTATCAGATGGATCAGATAATGGCAACATTGGAGGAGTCGCAAGGGAAGTTGCAGCAAAAGCAGGAGGAGTTAGAGCAGGTTAAGGCTGAGTTGGCACAGAAGGGATCAGAATCGGAGTCAGAACTACAGAAGGAGTTGGAAGAAACTAAGTCTCAGTTGCAGGAGAGTGAACAGTTGTTGCAGCAATATCAATCGCAGCTTGAGCAAACAATGGGGGTATTGGAGCAATCTCAAGCAAAATTGCAGCAGAAGCAGAAAGAGTTGGAAGAAACTAAGTCTCGGATGAAGGAGACTGAAGAGTTATTGGAGCAGTCGCCATCTCAGTTGCAGGAAACCATGGAGGTGTTGGAGGAGTCTCATTCTCAAATCGAGCCAACGATGGAAATGCTAGAAGCATCTCAAGCACAATTGCAGCAAAAAGAGTCAGACTTAAAGCTGGAAGTTGAAAAGACTGAGCAATTGTCAAGGCAGTCAGATGCAGAGAATCGATTGTTCAGAATAGAGAATGCGATCGTTAAACCTATTCAAATTCGTGGTGGTAAGTGGCTTGGTGGTGTTCTTTTTCCCAATGATATGCCTGAAATATTCCGTCATCGACGCAGTGGTGGCCCTGGGAAAGCTCCAGTATATAAAGATCAACCCAGAGAAATTAATCAACATAATCATCTTGGCAGCAACAATACAGGCGATCGCCAGATTGATAATTCCGTTGGTGGTACATATATTTATGGAGGTCCTTTTTATCCACATTTTGGACACGCCTTAACTGAAAGTATTCATCGTCTTTGGGCATTTGATTCCAGTGTACATGATGGTATTGTTTTTGCTGTATCAATAAGAGCAAATACCAACCTCACTAACTACACTCCTCCTCAATGGTTTATTCAAATTTTGAAGATTCTAGAAATACCTCTGGGTAAGTGTATTTGGGTGACACATGATTGTACTTTTCAAAATCTGATTATTCCCGAACCTGGTAGTGAGCTATCATTAGGACCGAAAAAATGGTATCGCTCCTACTTAGAAAAGCTACAGCAGAGGATTTGGGAATTGACATCTCACCTGAGGATAGATAAGCCAGAGAAGCTTTTTCTGGGCAGAACTCATATTCGTTTTAGTGGAAATATAGCAGGTTCGGAGTTTTTTGAAACTTTATTGGTTGATGAAGGTTATGTTTCCTTAAAACCAGAAAATTATGATGTACTAGAACAACTAGCTTACATAATAAATGCCCAAAAAATTATATTTAGTGAAGGCAGTGCTATACACATTCTAGAGTTAATGAATTATCTAGACACTGAAATTGCCTGTATTCCAAGAAGAGCAACTAACAAAGCTTTCTATCCACATATACATAGCAAGTGTAGTAATTATGTTATTACTGGAAATATTGACGATGTTGTACCTTTAGGTAACTGGGAGAAAGAAGGAATTAAAAGTACTCCAATTAATAAACATCCAGACAAAATTATTGAATCACTCAGAAAACATAATTTTGCTTCTCTAAAAAACTGGGATGAAAATAAGTTCTTGGCTGCAGAAAAGAATTGTATTATGACCTACATAAAGCGAGTTGGCACTTTCTTACCAAATTGCTCTCCTGCTCATCGTGCAGGTATTATGGAAAAGTATTTACAAATTCGTGGTACAATTGAGGATAACTCAACTTCTCAAATTTATTGCTCAAAATATGCCCACAAAAAGCCGAAGCGATCGCCTCAACAAGCTCGCCAGTCTTAATCAATCATCCAGATATCTAGAAATAGGAGTGTCCAAAGGTATAACTTTCAACGCTGTCAAGATCGAGAATAAAGTCGCTGTCGATCCACAATTCAAATTAAATCAGAAAAAATATGCCACTGCTCAGGTAGTTTTTCTAGAAGTTTCCAGTGATGATTTTTTCAGAAGTTATGCTCACAAGTTTGAATTATTTGATTTGATTTACTTAGATGGCCTCCATACTTTTGAACAAAGTTTTCGAGACTTCTGTGCTACTATTGCCTACGGACATTCAAAAACTATTTGGTTGATTGATGATACTTGCCCAGGGAGTTATGCTCAAGCACAATCATCTCTAAAGCGTTGCCGAGAAATCCAGAATTTTTCAGGAGAGAAAAGTGGAGCCTGGATGGGTGATGTGTTTAAGGTAGTTGCTGCCATACATGATTTTTTTCCCCAGTACAGTTTCGCCACTTTCCCTGAGCATGGACAAACAGTAGTATGGAAAAAGCGGAGAACAGATTTTGAGCCTAAATGGAATAGCTTGGAAATTATTAGTCGGCTGCAATATGCTGATTTTGTCAAGCTACAGAGTACATTGTTTAAAAGAGAGACATACGAAAATATCTTTGACAGAATTAGGCATGATCTGAGTGGATGATAAGTCAAATCTCATTAACCTCTAACATGGGTAAAAGGATATCGATATTTCAATAATACAAGACTATAGCAATCGTAGATGATTTGTGAAAAATCCCACATATAGAAAAAAAGTCAGCCTACTCCTACTCATTTTATCTTTTCCCTGATGATTTTTTGGGTATTCATTAGTTTGACTAAAGTTAAAATCAAATCTGTGGATGTAATTTTTTTATCTGAGCAAGAAATTAATCAAAATATATGAAGAAAAATACTGTAATTGAATTTTTAAATGTGACTCGCGCAGAAATCGATCAAGAAGCATTATGGGGTTTTGCTATAGATTATCCAAAAAAGGGAGATCAAGCTAACACCTATACCATAAAAACTACTGGATGGGTACTAGGAAAAGAATCCCCAGTTGTAGCGGTTGAGGTTTTGAGTGAAGGCAGAATTTTAGGACAAGTTCCTGTAAACATGGAACGTCCTGGTGTATCTAAACGTTATCCAGAAGTTTTATGGGCTAAAAACAG
>JAJEAQ010000510.1 GCA_022822685.1 Trichodesmium sp. jk18x7bins.61 | reverse complement strand
TTTTGCTAAATCTTATGCTAAGTTACGAGAGACTATTACTCAAGCAGTTCAAGAATATTGCTTGGAAGTTAAGGAGAGAAATTTTCCGCAACCGCCATCATAAAAAGCTGGCTATATTTGCACCTATTAGGCTCGTAGTTGCTCTTTAGCGCCAGAGAGATATTGGTTTGAGGCGCTAAAGAGCAACGATAAACTAATCAATGCCTTTCTAAAGCTAACTGAATTAAACGGTCTACTAATTCAGAAAAAGGAATCCCACTAGCTGCCAAAAGTTGAGGATACATACTGGTAGCAGTAAAACCAGGCATAGTATTAATTTCATTAATTAACACTTCTCCTGTTTTCTCCACATAGAAAAAGTCTACTCTGGCTAAACCCGCAGCATCTACTGCTAAAAATGCCTGAATTGCCATTTCTTGAATTTGAGCAGCGATCACTTGACTCACTGCTGCCGGAATCAATAAATCAGCTCTGCCTTCAGTATACTTGGTTTCATAATCATAAAAATCACTATCATAAGTAATCTCACCAACAACAGAAGCTTTCGGTACATCATTCCCCAAAACCGCACATTCTAATTCTCTAGCTTCTACACCCGCCTCAACTATAATCCGACGGTCATAACTACCAGCATTATTCAAAGCCGCTTCCAATTCTGCACGCCCTCTCACCTTGGCAATTCCCACTGATGAGCCTAAGTTGGCAGGTTTAACAAAACAAGGATATTTTAAAGCAACTTCAATATTATCGCACAACTTAGGGAAAATACAAGGATTTGACCAAATCTGCGCTCGCGTCACTGCCCGATACTTTACTTGAGGCAACCCTGCCTGAGCAAAAGCCGTTTTCATGGCAATCTTATCCATACCCATCGCCGAGCCTAAAACCCCAGATCCCACAAATGGAACTTGCATTAATTTCAGTAACCCTTGTATCGTACCATCTTCTCCATTGGGGCCGTGTAGCACTGGAAACCAAACATCTACCTGTGCTGCTTGAGGAGGAATTTGGCAAAGACTAGATGGTGTTTTTTGAGTTAGAGATGAATTAACTTCAGCAGAGGAATGATTTTCATGGCGATCGTCTGTAAGCGTGAAAGATGTTAGATTGCCTGAATCTAGTACTTGTTGAGAAAAATCACTTGCTTGCCAGCGACCATCTTTTTGAATATAGGTTGGCATTAGTTCATATCTATCTATATTTTGACCCTGAGTTAAAGCAGTAGCGATCGCTCTGGCAGAATTAATGGAAACTTCATGTTCCCCCGAACACCCACCGAATAATAAACCCACCCGTAACTTTGTCATAATCAGATTCCTTGAACAGAAATTTATTTCAGATAAATTATCATAGTTCGTATTTTGGATGCCCCCCCATTATCAATATAGGGCGGCATCCCAACTACGAACAAGGTATTATAACTCTTTTTTTTACTTTACTTACCTATACGGGAATCTCGATGGAACGTAAAAAAGTAGCACTTTCCTCTGGTAGAGCAGTATTAATATACATTCCGCTTCCCATTTCAAACCCGGCTGCCAGGGAAACTCTGGGAATAATTGCTAAATACCAATGAAAATAATCTGTATGTTCTTCATTCGTGGGAATTGAGCGAATTATGTAATTGTAATCTGGGTCATTTAAACCATAATAAAGTTTAGCTAAAACAGTTTTCAAGTTATCAGCTAAATCTAACATTTATGATTCAGTAATTTCGACAAAAGATGAGCAATGGCGACGGGAAAAATCCAAGTATGAAATGGGGAAAGTGCCGCATAAGGAACAAAAGAAACAAAGTGTTTACTTTGAGAAATGACAAAAAGGACAATCTTGCTGATATGATGGGATGACAATTTGTTGTTTTTGGGTATTAGTAAAATGGTTTTGTCTTTTGGATCTTTCTGTAGCAATAATGACCCAATCTCTGGTGATTAAATTTTGTCTTAATTCAGTCATTGGCGCTTTTTAAGTTATTTTATGAAACAAAGGAAAAAAGCAAGCCAACAAACGGGAGTAATATCATGTCCGGATGATTAAGTATAATAAAATTGGGAGGAGGCGCAGAAGAAGGAATTCGGAATTCCGAGGCGCGGAAGGAAAACAATCAGGTATCAGGAGGAGAAAGTTTTTGAACACTAATTAAACGGACATTATATGAGATGCTCCCATTTCCTAACAATTGAATTTTGAAAGACCACTAGAATAGAATAATACTAGATTTTTTCCCCATCATATTTGAATAAAGTATATGATTTTTAACAATTATCATCAAGTTTTTGGTCAAAAATTTTTCTTTAATTCCGAAAATATAATAGTTGTATTTTGACAAACAATTAATAATACAGCGTATTCGGTGGTTTATCAAGTACAGTAGTAGGAGTTTATAAAATGGTTTTTGAAGTGTTTAGTCTTCACGAAATTCTGAACCACAAAAATTAGTGGACCACATTTATATGGAATAGGCTGTATCATACTCTTCAACTTAAATTACAAGGATATATCTAATGGATGGTTAAAGATAATGGAATTAAAATTGATGCCTACTGTAGCCTTATTAACTCCAATGTGGTTAGCCACTGCAGTTAATGCATAAATTGAGTGCTGGTGATCGCAACTCATAACACAAAACACTAGATTTCGCACGCCAGATATCAGAGAAACAGCACCAGCTCAAGGCAGTGCGACGCGAGGAGATTTTAATTCTGAGGAAAACAGCCCTACTGCTTTGCTCCCAAAAATTAATATTGGATTGACTATTGCTGAGTATCCGAACTTTTTTGTATTTTTCCCAGCAACAGAAGCGAAAACATCAGAATTATTATTAGTAGATGAAGCCAGCAATATTGTCTATAAAACTAAACTTATAGTTCCTGATACCAATGGTATTATCAAGATTAATCTGCCGGATGATCGTAGTATCCCACGGTTAGCAGTTGGGAAGAAATATCAATGGCACGTAGCGATCGTAGATGATTTTGGTATCAATCCACACTTATACACATCTGGTTGGGTAAAGAGAATAGAGGTGTTGCACAGTGGCGAATGATTATTTTCCTGACATGGCTATTTTTGAGCATTTCCTTTGCTGAAAATAAGGACAATTCATCAGCAGATCCCATAACATCATTTTCTATTGTGCAACGCCGAATAGAAGCTAGCCCCAACTTACTTCAAGAGTTACAAACAACACAACCTAATAATCATCCAAAGATTTATGCTGAAGCAGGTATCTGGCATGAAACTCTTGAATCTATGGCAACACTACGTCAGTATGATCCCAATAATTCAACTTTTATTACCCAATGGCAGGACATTCTGAAATCAGTGGGGCTAGAAACAGTAGCAGATGCACCACTATTGCTAGTTACTCAGCCACCCAATGAAAATAAAAAAAGCCTAGAGGTATTTTCCATACGCCAGACATCAGAGAAGTTCCTACAGAAAAGACACCAAGGCAGCGATGAATAAAAAACATGAATAAATGTCTCAAAAGTTATTTTCTGCATCTATTGCCTACCACTTTCCTATTGAGCCTAACTCACTGCTATGAGCAACCTTTATTAGTTATTTTCGGTAATTTAACTGCCCTCGCTCAGGAAACAGCCACCTCAAAAAAAAAATCAAGCCGATCGCCTCTTCCAAAGAGCTAATCAACAATTTCGCTACAGTCAATATCCAAATACTTTAGAAACCTACCAACAAGTTTTGCAACTACGTCGAGAAATAGATGACAAGGTGGGAGAAGGAAAAAAACTAATACAGATGAGCATTACTTATTGCTTATTAGGAGAATATACTCAAGGGATGGAGAACGCAGAATCAGCAAAAATAGCGCAGTCTACAGAAAATCTTTCTCTGATAGCTGCTAGTCTGATGGAAATGGGAATTATTAACTACCGCCTCAGTCAGTATCCTCAAGTACTAGATTCGTATCAGCAAACTTTAGCAGTTAGCCGAAAAAACAGCGATCGCTTTGGTGAAGCAACTACTCTTAATAATTTGGGGCTAGTCTACGATAGTCTAGGCCACCAGATTGAGGCACTCGATTCATATCAGCAAGCTTTAGGGATTTTCCGATAAATTGGTAATCCTAATGGGGAAAGAGTTAGTCTTGGCAATATAGGGTATGTTTTGGAGAAATAGGAGCAAAGTGAATTAGCAATTATCTTTTATAAGCAATCTGTCAACGTCACCGAAAAAATTCGCCAAAATTTACAACCACTATCTCAGACATTACAGCAGTCTTATGCTGATAGCGTTGCTGATACTTATCGTCATCTAGCAGATTTACTGTTACAGAAAGATCGAGTTTTAGAAACACAGTAAGTTTGAGATTTACTGAAAGTGCAGGAGTTAGATGATTATCTGAGCGCGACATGTTTCGTGGCGACATGTTTCGTGGAGCCACGAAACATGTCATCTGAAATGGGACACCTGTTCAGGTCGCGCGACAGGCTCAAGTCCCCTAGGGATTTTCACCCCCTACCCTCATGGAAAAGACTCTATGAGTCCGACTACTCTTGGAATAAGTAATGAAACACTCCGAATGCAAGTCCCGTTTGAGCCGACCAAAAAGGTCAGGACTTACCTTTTTGGCCGAAAAGTAGGCTCACCCACCAGGGATTAAGTGGAATGGAGCAAGAGGGAAGGAAATGGAAAGGTGAACACAGTCGCGGGTTGCCGATTATTCATATAGCTTCAGCTCAAACTGCATCACCCAGAAAATTGCCCCAAGCTCCCCCACAAGCTACAACCAAAACAGCCAGTGAACAATTCCCAGATTTGTCATTCCCGAAAACATAGAGCCCACCCCAGAAAAAAATCACCATC